>JBDUBS010000716.1:0-13052 GCA_040003875.1 Acidimicrobiia bacterium
CGACGAAGGACAACGGGATCGAGGTGGTTCCGAAGACGGCGACCACCGTCCAATCGATGTGCCCGAGGGCGGCGTGGATCACGGTTCCGGGAACCGCAAGCACCGCCGCGACCGCAAGCGAGGTGGCGAACGACTGCTTCAGCGATAGGCGCAGCACGACGACGAAAAGCGGCGCGAGGAGGAACCCCCCGCCGTTGGCAAGCAGTCCCGAGAGCAACCCGACCACCACCGCGATGGTCGCCAGCGACGCGCGCGGGGCCTTCGACGCCGCATGCTGTTCGTGCGGATCGCCGGGCCAGAAGAAGAACCGGACCCCGAGTGCCGTAATGACCGCTTCGGTCGCGACGACGAGCGGCCGACCGCCGATCCAGCGCGTGGCGTACGCACCGAGCGCGGTGGCCGGCACCCCGAGACCGACGCTCCACGCGAACACCCGCCAGTCGATCAGGCGTTCTCGCCAGTAGACGTAACTCGCTGCGAGCGTGGCCGGGACCGTCGCCGGCAGCGGTGACGCCAGTGCGACGATCGGTGGGATGCCGAGCAGCGCAAGCAGCGGAGTGGCAATCGCGGACCCTCCCTTGCCGAACAGGCCGCCGAGCAGTCCCACGAAGGCGCCCACGGCGGCCACACCCAGGATCATCGCCAAGCTCATCGACCCATTGAACGACGATCCAGACGATAGGTCCAACCGTATTTTCTTATCTTTCCGATAGGCTCACCCGATGGAACTCCGTCAGATCGAGTACGTCGTCGGCGTCGAGGACCACGGTGGCTTCACGAACGCGGCGCGTGCCCTCCACGTGACCCAGCCCGCGTTGTCGGAAGGAATCGCCCGCCTGGAGGCCGAACTCGGAGTCCGGTTGTTCCATCGCGTCGGCCGGCGAGCCGTGCTTTCGGCCGCTGGCGCGGCATTCCTCGAACCCGCCCGCCACCTGTTGCGGGACCGCAACGTGCTCACCGCGTCCGTGGCGGCCGTGGTCGGCCTCGACGGCGGCGTGTTCGACGTCGTCGCGCTGCCGACCCTGGCGGTCGATCCGCTCGCTCCGCTCGTCGGCGAGTTCCGGCGCGCGCACCCGCAGGTGGCGGTCCGCATCGCCCAACCCGAGGACGCTACGGGTGTCGCCGACCGGGTGCGTTCGGGAGAGTCGGAGGTCGGACTCGCCGAACTGCCAGTCGCCGGCGCGGGACTCGTCAGCGCACCCCTCGTCGAGCAGGTCCTCACGGTCGTGGTGGCATCCGATTCGCCCTTCGCCGGTCGACGCCGCCTCACGATTCGCGACCTCGCGGCGGTGCCGTTGATCACGACCCCAATGGGAACCTCGATGCGGAACCTGCTCGACGCCGCGTTCGCGTCCGCCGGCGTGACCCCCGACATCGCGGTGGAAACGGAACAACGCGAGGCGATCCTCCCGCTGGTCCAGGCCGGGGCCGGCGCGAGCGTTTTGCCCCGACCGGTTGCGACCTCCACCAGCGCCTCCCGTGTGGTGAGCATCCCGCTCTCACCGATCCTGCGGCGATCGATCGGTCTGATCTGGCGCGTCGGTCCCGTCTCCCCGGCCGCTCGGTCGTTCATCGCGATCAGTCGCTCCCGGTTTGGCGCCGGCTGATCATCGGCGGTGGTGGCCGCCCCACAACCGCCCGTGCCATCATCCTGCTCCGATGGCCACAGCGCACAACGGCGAGGTCGAGCTCTACTTCGAGACGTTCGGTGACCGCACCGATCCGACGCTGCTGCTCGTCAACGGGCTGGGATCGCAGTGCATCAACTACGACGCGCGCTGGTGTGAGATGTTCGCGGCGTCGGGTTTTCACGTGATCCGGTTCGACAATCGCGACACCGGGCTTTCGTCCCAGCTCGACGGGATCACCTACACCTTGCGCGACCTGGCCGACGACGCTGCGGCCGTGCTCGATGCGGCGAACGTAGCCCTCGCCCACGTGATGGGCGTCTCGATGGGCGGGATGATCGCGCAACGCCTCGCGATCGATCACGCCGATCGCGTGTGGTCGCTCACCTCGGTCATGTCGAGCACCGGTGAGTCCGAATATGGACGCAGCTCACCGGAGGCCTTGGCGGTGTTGATGGCCGAGTCCGCTGGCACACGCGACGAGTACGTCGATCTTCAGATCGCGGCGAAGCGGGTCTACGGATCGAAGCCGGAATGGATCGACGAGGAGTACCTTCGGGCGCGGGCCGAACAGGCCTACGACCGCAACTACTCCCCTGCCGGGATCGGCCGCCAGATGCGTGCGATCAAACACGACGGGGACCGCACCGACGCGTTGCGAGCGCTGGACGTTCCCACCCTCGTCATGCACGGCGACCGCGACACCCTGATCGACCCGAGCGGCGGTCGTCGCACGGCCGAGCTCATTCCCGGCGCGCGCTACGTCGAGTTCGAGGGTTTGGGCCACGACTATCCCGAGGCGGTCTGGGAACGGTGGGTCGAGACGTGGGCCGACTTCGTTCGCACGGTGGGCCCGCGCGCCGGGCCGTAGGCCACGACGTCGGCGATTCCGGCCGTGGGTCGGGTCAGCTCAGGTAGCTGAGTTCGTTCCAGAGTTCGGACCACGTGCCCTTGGGCCGGCGGCACAAGTAGATCGCCGCGTCGTTCGCGGTCTCTTCGTTCTCGACGCCGCCCGGCAGCGAGAGTTTCCGGATCATGACGACGTCCGCCCACGAGCGTTCGAGGAACTCGCGATCGAACTCACCGACGGCGATGACGTTGGTCGGAGTACCGGCGGGCGGACCCCAATCCCGATACGCGTTTTGTCCCGCGACGATCTCGACACTGATGCCGTCCCGTTTCCCATACTTTGCGAGCGCGCCGGCTTCGCCGTAGTTGCCCGCGTAGATCGCGACTACGCCGGGGTGAGCCGCGACCGCCCGGCCGACCTGCCCCACGATGTCGGGCCAGCCGTAGGTCTCCATCGGTTCCTTGTCCAACGGCCGCAACGCCGACGCGACCGCCGGCGAGAAGAACGGCAACGCGAGCAATGGAGCCACGATCATCGACGTGGCGACGAACGCACCAACCTGTCGACGTCCCGTCGTCCCGGCCTGATACCGGCGTTCGGTCGCGACTGCACCGAGGGCAAAGAGCGGAACCAACATCGGCGCGCTGTAGTACGGCTTACCGCCGAGCGCGGTGAAGACGACGACGATCACCACCGAGGCAAGGAGCAGCCACGCGAACTCGCGCCCTTCCCCACGCGGTCGCGCCCATCGGGCTCCGCGCATCCAGAGGAACACGATGAGCGGACCGGGAAAGATCAGAAGCAGCAACGGCAGTTGCGCAAGCGACCCGCCCACGCCGCCCTGCTTGTCCGCGAGCACCCGGGCCATGTCGAGCGTGATCCAGTGGTGGCGTGCGTCCCACCAGAGGTTCGGAGCCCACAGGGCCAATCCGATCGCACCCGCGATCCAAGGATTTCGGGTACCGAACACCTCGCGACGCCCGACCACGAGACCGATCACGAGACCGATCAGCAGGACCGCGACCGTGTGCTTGTTCTCGAGACCGGCGCCGACCACGACGCCCACCGCGATCCACGCCCCAGTCGTCCCCAGGCGCAATGCCCGGAGCACCGTCCAGATGATCAGTGCCCAGGCCAGCTGATCGGTCGGGGTCGTTCCGAGGAACAGCGACGCACCCACGAAGATCGCGCCACCGCCGATGCAACCCGCGGTCAGTACTTGCGCGAATCGCCGGCCGCCGAGCTCCCTGGCGACCAGCGCGGCCACGACGAGTGTCGCGCTCTGCACGCAGAGCACCACGAGCCGCAACGGGAGCACTCGGTCCGAGAGCGATGCGGCGGCCCGGGCCAGCAGCGGAGTGAGTGGCGGCTGATCGACGTACCCCCAAGCGAGGTGACGGCCGGACGTGACGTAATAGAACTCGTCCCGATGCCAGCCGTAACGCGTCGCGACCAAGAGGTGGACCAGGCTCACCGCGGCGACGAGTGCGAGCACCGGCCCCCACGCAAGTTGCACGATGCCGCGCTCGGTGTCGGGCGTTCCGGGCTGTTCGGAACTCGGCCGGTTGGGACTCGGCCGGTTGGAACTCACCGTTCCCCGCGCTCAACGCTCACGATACGTGGCCACCCATCGACCGATCCGAGGTCATGAGTTCGAGAGGTTAGGACGCTGCCGCGGTCAACGACTGCGGGGTCGCCAAGGTGCCGCGATCGACGTATCGGCCACCGTGCGCGTCACGAACCACGCGCCGTCACCCGATGTCGGGGCGCTCGGACTCGCGTCGGCGATACGGTGGCACGATGACCAGCACACGCGTGCCCGGTGGCGTGGTGCACAAGCTGCCACGAGACCTGCGTACGGCACTGACCGCCAACGCAACGGCCCTCGACGCGTGGAAGGACATCACGCCTCTCGCGCGCAACGAGTTCATCTGCTGGGTCGAGGACGCGAAGCAGGAGACGACCCGGGCCCGTCGCATACGCCGGACCCAGGAGGAGCTCGAGGAAGGTCAGCGTCGTCCCTGCTGCTGGCCGGGCTGCAAGCATCGCGAGCGCACCGGCAAGATCGCGAGCTAGGACTCGCTCGC
Organism: Acidimicrobiia bacterium; assembly: GCA_040003875.1. GTDB lineage: Bacteria > Actinomycetota > Acidimicrobiia > IMCC26256 > JAENVU01 > JAENVU01. The sequence goes on from JBDUBS010000716.1 coordinate 4,566, forward strand.
GTTCAGTGCCCGCCAGTCAGTCGGCAGCCAGGAGAAGTCGTCCGCGTCGAGGAACGTCGCGTCGAGGAACGTCGCGCCAAGGTTCCCCCCATCGGTGCGATGGTCACTTCGGGTCCGTCATTTCGTCGGCGGAGGCGGCTGCGAATCGAGGAATCCGGGGCTGAGGGTGCCGGCCACGACCTGGGCGGCGAGCTCTGACAGACGCACGTTGTGAGCGCGAGCGTGGCCACGGAGCCGGTTGAACGCATTCGCCATGTCCAGCCCGGTCCGTTCCGCCACCATGCCCTTCGCCTGCTCGATGATCACCCGGCTGTTCAGCGCGGCCGTGAGCTGATCGTTCACCGTCTGCGCTTCCTCGACCGCGAAATGCTGCAGGATGCCGATCGTCGCGACGTCGGCGAACGCCTGGGCGGCGATGAGATCGCGTTCGCTGAGCACGCCGGCATCGGAGCAGAACAGGTTGAGCGCACCGATGGTCCGACCGCGAAGCCGCATGGGAAGCGCGGTCACCGACAGGAACCCGGATGCGACGGCGCGGGGACCGAAGTTCTCCCACGGTTGATCGGTTGTGCTGAGCTGAGCATTGGCGATGGGTTCGCCGGAATGGAAGCACTCGAAGCAAGGACCTTCCGCGGACTGCAGTTCGAAGAGCTCCAACGTGTGCATCGCCTCACTCGATGACGCGACGACGCGCAGTTCGCCAGAGGGTTCGGCCAAAAGCAGCCCCGCGGCGGTGACGTCGAGCACCTCAACACACCGGTCGGTGAGATGGGTCAACAGTTCGACGACGTCGAACTCGTCGACGAGCACGTCGGTGAGTTCGACGAACGTGGCGACCAGAAGCGCTTCCCTACTCATCGCACTGCTCCCTGTACGAAATCGGGTTGGGGATCTACCGGTCCATCGAAGCGAAACTCACGAGCGACGACCGCGCGGGCGACCGATCGGAGCGATTGGTCGTTTCCGAAGCCGTGGGCCTGCATTCGGATCAGCGCCTGTCCGACGCTGACCCCCAGTTGCGCCGCGACCATCCCCGACGCTTGGTGAACCACGAGTTCGAAATCGGCCCCCGCTTCGAACTCCTGCGCGAGCTGGCCTGGAGTGGCATGGGCCTGCATCATGATCACCGAGCGGGCGACCGTGTCGGCGAGGATCAGGCAGTCACCGTGTTGTTCTGTCGTCAGTCCGCCGGGTTGGTCGCGGTACAGGTTGAGCGCTCCGAGCTTCACCGGACCGACGCTGATCGGGAATCCGAAGATCGCCCGCACCCCCGCCTCGACTGCCGCTTCACTGAAGGCCATCCACCGAACGTCGTGGGGGTTGATGAGATCCGGTTCCAGGACGGGTCGCGCTTCGTGGAACGCGTCGAGGCACGGGCCTTCGCTGAGCGAGAACTGAAGTTCTTCGATGAGCGCGCTCACCTTGTTGGTGGTGCACAACGACCCGCGTTGGATGTCACCCGACATCATCATGATCCCGGCGCCGCTCATCTGAGCAACCTCCGCGCAGACGTCGCAGAGTCGCTGTGCGCCGAGACCGCTCGCACCGCTGGTGAAGCGGCCTTGGATCTCCAATACATGAGCGTCCGTCATGCCGCGCTGGGTTCGACTTGCCGACCGTCACCAACGAAATGGAACCCGAGGGGGCTGATGTTCTCGCACAGATCGAGCAGCCGCCGAGCATTCGGCGATGGCGCACGGAGCACGAGCTCGCGGGAGTCGCGGCGCAGGTCCAGGTTGGTTCGGAGGAGGACATTGACGATCGACACGTCCATGAACGTGACGCCGCTCAGGTCGAGCACCGGGTTCGTATCGGCTTCGCCGATGACTCGGGCGAGTTCATGCGTCAACGTGGCAACGGTGGAGATGTCGTGTTCGCCGACCAAAGTGAGCACCGAGGAGGGCAACCGCTGCTCGACCGACCGATCCTCCCCGAGCGGGACGTCGATAAGTGGTGCGTTCATGCTGGAACTCCCTCGAGTGTGCGACATGCGTCGCGTCACCGGGGTCCGGAGTAACGCTCACCGGTAACCGTACACCCGGGCAGATCGCCGCGTCTGCGCCGTCAGGCTCTCGTCACCTCGACCCGTCACACCGCTTCGGATGCGAGGTGGTGCGCAGCGATGCGAGGATCGGCGACGAAGTCGCCAATCGTCACCGCCAGCATGATGACGAAGCCGATGAGTGCGGCGATGGCGGCGTAGAGCGCCAAGGTGCTCACCACCGACCAGCCCCAGGCGTACAGGAGCAGTCCGCGGAGCGTCTCACCCTTGAACAGCGTGGCCACCTGACCCGTCAACTTGGCGTCGGTCGGCGCGGCTCGGGAGAGGTCGCTCACCTGTGAGTAGGTCTTACCGCCGGCCACGGCCTTCAGGTGGTCCGCGATGAACTGGTTGGCGTAGGCCTTGGCCTTGGGTCCGGTGTCGACCTTCTGACCCGCGTACTGCTGGAGCCCGGGGAACTCCTTGGGAGTCAGCGCCGGCGAACCCTTGGCGGGGAACGAAATGTCCTGGGCGCCCAGCTGGGAATGCACCATGTCGAGGCCGAAGTTCGCACCGAAGAACAACAGCCCGGACCCGACGCCGAGAATCAGGCACAGAATGATTTCGACGACTCGGCGAGTCGCGACGAAACCCAACATCGTGCGAGGGCGTCGGATCTTGGGGGTTGCCCCGCGCGAATCTCCCGGCGTCTCAGTTCGGTCGACGGGCGTCGGCGCGGTATCGGTGGCTGAACTCACGGTGTTCTCCTCGAAGCGAGTGGGCTTGGCATCAGCATCGAAGAGTTGGGCCGCAAGCAACAGGGCCACAAGTCACTTCGTGACGACCCGACCCTTGAACGGTTCCACCGACCGCCCGGAAATGACCTCGCCCCGCAGCGTCACCACGTCCGATGCCCCGGATACGGCCCACGGTCGCAGCGGGAGTGGCCCGAGTCGGGCCAGTGCCGGTCCCTCCGTGACCGCCAGGCGACCGGTGACCAGCACACTCCAGCCGGTGTGTGCGAACGCGTCATAGGAATCGACCTCGAAGCATGCAACCGCACGTTGCCGGGCGGCGTCGGCCTTCTGTCCTGGTTCGGTCCGAAAAATCACGTCGCGGCCGATCAACACGAAGTTGATCGGAAAGATGACCGGCATGGCACCGGCGCTGAAACCGAGCCGGCCGATCGACTCACCCTCGACGAGTCGCAGACACCGCTCCTCGTCGATGACCGCAATCCCCTGGTGGGCGGAGCGAGGTGGGTCAGCAGGCATCGCGTCATCGTGCGACTCCCTCGAGGCGATGCGCCAGAGCAATTGGTCCCGTCGCTCGCACATGAGGACCTTCTGCTCTATGAGCACTTCGAAGTGCGGCGCACCATGAACGTCGACCCTCAAATCGCGAGGGCTCGCCGCTCGAGGAGCAACCATGAAGGCAATCGTGTACCACGGCCCCGGTCAACCTTCGTGGGACGACGTCCCAATGCCGACGATCCAGGCCGACACCGACGCCATCGTCCGCGTCGACGCCACCACGATCTGTGGCACCGATCTCCATATTTTGAAGGGCGATCTCCCCACGGTCACCGACGGCAGAATCCTCGGTCATGAAGCGGTCGGCACCGTCGAGACCGTTGGTGCTGGCGTCAAGAACGTGAAGGTCGGCGACCGTGTCCTCGTGTCCTGCATCACCGCGTGCGGCGCGTGCCGGTACTGCCGCGAGGGCGTCTACGGCCAATGCACCGGAGGCGGTGGCTGGATCCTCGGAAATCTGATCGACGGAACCCACGCCGAGTTCGTTCGCGTTCCCTTCGCGGACACCTCCACGTATCCGATGCCCGACGGCGCCGCCGACGAGGACATCTTGATGCTCTCCGACATCGTGCCCACCGGCTACGAGGTCGGGGTCCTGAACGGGCGGGTCCGCCCCGGCGACGTCGTCGCAGTGGTCGGCACCGGGCCCATCGGTCTGTCCGCGATCATGGGGGCCAGCCTGTACAGCCCCAGCCATCTCGTCGCGATCGATCTCGTCGACAGCCGCCTCGAAGCCGCGAAGGGATTCGGCGCCGACACGCTGATCAACACCACTCGCGAGGACGCCGTCGCAATTGTGCAGGAACTCACCGGTGGGTTGGGAGCCGATGTGGCCATCGAGGCCGTCGGGGTCGAGGCCAGCTTCGATCTCTGTACGCGCCTCATCCGGCCGGGGGGCCGGGTCGCCAACATCGGCGTCCACGGGGCGCCGGTGAGCCTGCACCTCGAGGACCTCTGGACCCGCAACGTCACCATCACCACCGGACTGGTCGACACCTCGTCGACGCCCACCCTGCTCGCCCTCGTCGCCTCCCAGCAGGTCGCGCCGGCGAAGTTCATCACGCACCACTTCACCCTCGATGAGTTCGAGGCGGCGTACGACACGTTCTCGAGGGCAAGCGAGACCGGCGCGCTGAAGGTAGTCGTGACCCGCCCGGAAGCCTGATGTGCCGATGAACTTCTGGGGTTGTGCGGGAACGAGCTGCGTCTGGTTGTAGGGTCACGGCTGACGCGAGACCCGTCCTGACCGATCCTCGGAGCGGCAGAGCGGCGATTGCGACATGCGGTACTCCGGACCCCGGTAGCGCGATCGATCGATGTGTCGCTACCCGGAGGAGACCGACGTGGAACCCGACCGGATTCCGTGTCGTCCAGGTGACGCCTGCGCCATCACCAGGCCCGTCCGAGTGCCCCGATGATCACCACGGAACAATCGGTCGGGGTGCAGGGAACCGACCAGCTCCGACCGGTGCTCGACGCGGTCCTGCTGATCGGTTCCGACCTCGACGTCACCGCCACGCTCCAACGCATCACGGAGACGGCCGCCCAGCTGGTCGACGCAGCCCGTGGATCACTCCACGTGCTCGACGAATCCAAGACCTCGCTCGTCGAGGTCGTCACGGTCGGTGTTGGGGACGATGAACCCGGCACGGTCGGTGAACTCCCATCATCGAGCAGCATCCTCGGAACCCTCATCAAGGACTCCAGCCCAATTCGGCGCCCCGATCCCCGAGACCCCACCGGAACGGCCGAGCCGTCGCTGCTCGCGGTGCCGATCCTGATCCGGGGTGAGGTGCTGGGCAGCCTGAGCCTCGGCGAAAAGATCGGCGCCAAGGCGTTCGCCGACCTCGACGAAGAGATCGTCGTCGCCCTCGCCGCCGGTGCGGGCGTCGCGATCGAGAACGCGCGACTCCATGCGCGCGTCGCAGAACTCGCCCAGTCGGAGGATCGCGATCGCATCGCACGCGACCTGCATGACACCGTGATCCAACGCCTCTTCGCCGTTGGTCTCAGCCTCCAAGGCTCCGTTCGGCTCTCAGCCGACCAGATGGTGGTCGCGCGCCTGGAATCAGCGATCGACGAAGTCGACGTCACCGTCCGAGAGATTCGCACCGCGATCTTCGAACTCCATCCGCCACGACATCCGGGGCGATCCGCGCGCCAAGCGGCGATCGCCATCTGCGTGGAAGCCGCACCCACGCTCGGGTTCGAACCGGCAATCCACTTCGATGGTCCCGTGGACGCCGCGGTCGGAGACGGGATCGCGCAACACCTCCTCGCCGTCCAGCGCGAGGCCCTCTCCAACGTGGCGAAACACGCGTCGGCCCGAACCGTCGACCTGACGCTCGAAACGCACGGCAACACGGTTTCGCTCACGATCGAGGATGACGGCGTCGGGTTGGGTGAGCACGATCATCGAGGAGACGGTCTCGCGAACATGGAAGCGCGCGCGCTCGAACTCGGCGGTGCGTTCTCGATTGCGAACCGTCCCGGTGGTGGCACCGTGTGCCGGTGGTCCGTGCCATCCAGTTGAGCGTCCCGACGAGGACTTCTGCCTCTAGTGCCGCCATAGGGTCACTCGTACGCTGACATTCTCCGAACCGCTACCCGAAGGCTCCCATGGTCGGTCTCACCTCACTCATCGCCGTCGTTGCCGACTGGAACGAGCATCACATGGGCAGGGGCAGTTGGATGTGGCTCGCGGGTACTTTCATCATGTTTTTCATGATCGCCGGCGTCGGACTCATCGTGTGGCTGGTCACCCGCAAGCCGGGACATCAATCACGATCGGGCCTGGAAAACGCTCGGGCAATCCTCGCGGACCGCATGGCGCGAGGTGAAATCACTCCCGACGAATATCGTGATCGTTTGGGGCACCTGCAGTAGCTCCGGGCGCGCCACTCCCCGACCTCTAGGCGCGTCACGAATCGAGGCTCAGAACCCAGAGGCCGACGCCATGGTCCCACGCACTCGCGCGCACGAAGCCGGCCCGCGCCAAGACACCAAGCATCGCGCGGTTCTCAGACAGCGTTTCGGCCACGAGTCGGTGGAGGTCCTCATCTCGAGCACGCATCACCAATCGCTCCACGAGAGCAATCCCGAGGCCATGGTGCTGCCAGGCGTCGTCGATGACGAACGCGGCTTCGGCATCGGTCGGTTCGCTGGTCCGGTCGTAGCGGGCCACACCGACGATCTCGTCGTCGACGACCGCGACGAGCGCTTCTCGATCGTGGTGATCGACGGTGGTGTACCGCTCGACTTCAGCTTCGGACAGCCGGGGGTGGGAGCTGAAATACCGGCGACGGATGGTCTCCGGTGACAGGCGTTGATGAAATCTGAGGAGTGCGGCGGCATCGGTGGCCTCGACCGGTCGGACCTGGATTCGCCTGCCGTCGCCGAGTTCGATTTCGTCACGACTCCGGCGGTCAGCCGCGGATGCAGAGCCGTACGCACTGCGGCATGTTTCCTCATGCATGGGAGAGCGTTCGAGCGCCGTGCTCGACCCTGCGGGCGTCGGTGCGTCGTGCCGCCTTCCTCAGGCGTTCGATGAACGCGGCGAACGACCGGGCCCCGGAGGTCGAGGACCTGGCTCCAGCCGAACGGGTCGCGGAGAAGCCACGAACAGCTACCGCATCCATGTGTTCTCCAGACGCTGGGGGACTTCTGAAGTCGCACTCGAGGTGAGACCGAGCCACCCGCCAGGGTCTGGGGCGGTATCAAGTCAGGGATCGACTTGGCTTCCGCAGTGTACGTGCGGGGAACTCGGGCCGCGCAACTGCAGGCGCCTTCGACCGATGCGTTCTCGATCAGTTTGCACATCAGGCGTCGCCAACTTGTCGGAGGCTTGGGGTTCGCCCGATCGTGCTCGTCTCAGAGATAGGCGTCGGCGGCGAAGGGCCACGCCGTCCCTGGCTCGATGGCGCGGCCGGTGATCGAGAACGGTTCGATGACGAGCCAGGTGTCCCTCTCCGCGCCCAACCAGGTGTCGCTGTCGAACTGCCCTCGAAAGTCTGCTGCATCTTCATCGACCGGCAGCAAGGTGCCGCGCACGAGCACCGACCAGCCGCGGCGGTGGATGTCGTCGATCCCGTCGATCTCAAAGGCGACGCGCGGCGAGGCGCGGTCGATGACGTTCCCGGCGCGGGTGCGAAGCGCGACCCAGTTTCGCTGCGCCGCCTCGACGAAGCGGTAGTTGACCGGGACGACGAGCGGGAACTCGTCGTGGATCACCGCAATCCGTCCGACCATCTCGTGCCGAAGATGTTCCAGGCACACATCGAGATCGAGCGATATCAGCTGACTGTCGTTCATGGTCGTTCGACCTCTTGTCGGTTTCCGGGTGCTCTCCGCGTCGGCGCACTCGTGGAGCCCAGCACGGAGGCGAACAGGGTGGCGTAGCACTCCAGATGGCTGTCCTGAAGAAATGACTGGTGGGCGCGTTCGTACGCGTTGTTGCCGAGTGTCTCGGCGAACGCGGGGTCGCCGAGCAAACGGTTGACCCGATCGGCGAAGCCGGGAAGGTCATCCGGATCGTCGACGAGCAACCCGTGGACGCCGTCGTCGATCTGGTCGACGATTCCGCCGACCCGGGTCGCCACGATCGGCCGGTGTTTCCACATCGCCTCGACGACGGTGAGCCCGAAGCCCTCGGCCAGGCTCTTCTGCACCACGACGGTCGCGTGGCGTTGGAGCGCGTTGACGATGACGGCGGCTTCGTCGGGATCGTGCATGGGCACGCACGCGAGGTGGATCCGACTGCGCGCGATCTCGGGAAGCGCGCGCCACGCAGCGATGCAGCGGTCGAGGACCATCCCTCCTTCAGGATCGTCGGTGACGCCCTGCACGTTCGGGCCGACGAGCGCCAGATGCGCACCGAACCGGCGGTCGACATGGTCCGCGAACGCGTGCAGCACGCCTTCCATGTCCTTCATCACATCCCAACGCGAGACCTGCACCACCATCGGCGCATCAGCCGGTGGTGGAGGCCCGGTCTGGAGGATGTCGACTCGCCGATCGACGCGCCCGGGTGAGCCGTCCCGCCGGCGATACGACGCAGCTCCGAGTTCCGAATGTCCGTCCAAGAGCCCCACGTATTGCAGGATCGACTGGACGCGCGTCGGCGTGAGCGGTTCGTTCTTGGCGCTCAGTGGATCGATCGACGGCGTGATCACGGTCAAGCGATCACGGTCCACC
>JBDUBS010000493.1:0-3844 GCA_040003875.1 Acidimicrobiia bacterium
CTACTCGTTCGACATGTTCACGCAGGTGGCGCGAACGGCCCGCGCCGGTGGTGCGCCGCTCGGGAACGCCAAGGTGCAACACGTGATCGCAGCGGGCGAGTCGCAGTCGGCCTTCGCCCTCGTCACCTACGTGAACGGAGTGCAACCGATCACGCACGCATTCGACGGCTTCTTCGTGCACAGCCGCGGCGCGGTCGGCCTCGGCCTGGTCGGACCGGGAAAGTCGGCCGACATCGCCGGTGCGATCGCAGGGACCGCGTCGATCTTCCGGACCGATACCACAGTGCCGATCATGGACGTGCAGGCCGAGACCGATGTCGGCGGCGTCCTGCGATCGGCGGCCGCCCGTCAGCCTGATTCCAAGACCTTCCGGCTGTGGGAGGTCCCCGGGACCGCGCACGCCGACCGCCACCTGATGGGCGCTGTTGCCGACTCGCTCGACTGTGGTGCGCCCATCAATGACGGCCCGTTGCACGTGGTCACCAAGGCTGCATTCCATGCGCTCCAGGATTGGGTCGACGCCGGCACGCTGCCGCGTCAGGCGCCTCGCCTCACGACGACCGGGGCCGACAACTCGCAGATCTCTCGGGACGCCGACGGCATCGCACTCGGAGGGGTCCGCACGCCGCCGGTCGACGTCCCGGTCGAGGTGTTGTCCGGAGTTCCCGGTCCGAAACAGTCGACGATCTGCCTGCTGCTGGGCTCGACGCAACCCCTGTCGGCGGCTCGTCTGGCCGCCCTCTATCCGAATCGGGCGGCGTACACGACCAAGTTCGGGAAGGCACTCGCCACGGCGATCACGCAGGGGTACGTGCTCGCGGCGGACCGTGTTGCGATGCAGGCCTACGCGCATCCGGAGAAGGTCGCCGGCTGACGAAAGTGGCGGCGAGCGCGCGGCGCGCGACGCCAGGTTCAGAGTTGACGTAACAGGTCGGGCTGCTTGAACGCGGTCCAACCCCGATCGCAGTTGAGTACCGCACCGGTCAGGCTGCGGGAGGCGTCGGAGGCGAGGAACACGACGACCTCCGCAATCTCGGTCGCGTCCTGGAGGCCGGTCGCGTGACCGAGATCGAACGCCTGCTTCACGGCGTCGTTGCCCCAGATCATCTCGTTCATCGGCGTGTCGACGTAGCCGGGGCTGATCGCGTTCACCCGGATCCCGAGTCGGCCGGCATTCGGTGACATCGACTTGGTGAGCAACGCGACTCCGCCCTTGCTCGCCGCGTAGCCGTCGAGTCCACCGAGCGGCACGTGGGCCATCGAAGACGCGGTGTTGATGATCGACCCGCCTCCGCACTTCGCCATCTCAGGGACGGCGTGGTGACAGCAATAGAAGGTGCCACTCAAGTTGATGGCGATCACGCGGTCCCACTGCTTGGGGTCGACGTCGGGAGCGAAGCCGTCGCGGCCGGGCCACGCGACGCCGGCATTGTTGTGGAGGACGTGCAGCCCGCCGAACGCGTCGACCGCGGCACGCATCAGGTCGGCGCACTGAGCCGCTTCGGCGACGTCGACGTGGTGAGCGAGTGCGGTACCTCCGGCGGCGACGATCGCCGTGACGGTTTCAGCCGCGCCGGTGTCGTCCACGTCACCGACGACCACCCGTGCGCCGGCGGCGGCGAGCGCGGTTGCACTGGCGCGTCCGAGTCCGGAGCCACCACCGGTGACGACTGCGACCTTGTCTTCGAGTTCCATGGTCTCTGCCTCTCGTGATGGGACGGCCGACGGTAACGTGCGCGCCGATGGAGCAGTGGGAGCTGATCGCACGCGAGTGCATCCGTGACACGGTCGCCCGGTACAACCACGCCGGTGACCGGGGCCGGTACGAGGAGATGATCGGCTGTTTCGCCCCCGACGGCGTGCTCGCGATCGTCGACGACGGCGAACATCGCGGCCACGAAGCACTGCGTGCGTTCTTCTCCGGCGTCGGTGGGACCGCAGCTCCCGGGCTCACCCAACTCCGCCACTGTGTGACGAACCTGCTGATCGACGTCGACGCCGAAAGCGAAGCCACTGCGAGCAGCTACTTCGAGGTGATCACCGACATCGGGCTCGACCATTGGGGCCGCTACCGTGATCGCTTCGTGCCGACCGGCGGCCGCTGGCTGATCGCACAGCGCAGCGTGAAGACCGACGGCTACGCGAACGGCAGCTACTTCGCCTGATTCGGGATCGGTCCGACGGTGATCGTGAGCTCCATCCCGATCGCGCGGTGGTCGGGTATCGCGCAGAATGCGAACTGTACGAGCGCGGGAGCGCGCTGCCGTATCCACCTCCGGCGGTCCGGTCGAGACCTACCGTACGACCGACCGTCCACGAGAGGCTTGGATCGACCATGGAGACCACCAAGGAGCGGGACACCAAGGGGACGAACGGCTACCTGGCCGTTGCGGTCGGGGTGATCGTGGTGATTGCCGGGCTTGCGTTCATCGGTCTCAGCACCCAGGGCTCGAACCCGAACGGCGGTGGCGTCGCGTTCGGCCTCGTCGTCGTGGTTGCGGCGTTGTTCTGCAGCAAGGGTGTGGTGGTGGTCGCGCCGAACACCGCCGTGGTACTCACGGTGTTCGGGCGGTACTCGGGCACGCTGCGCTCCGACGGTCTGTGGTGGGTGAACCCGTTCGCGAACCGCTGGCACGTGTCGCTCCGCGTCCGGAACTTCGACAGCGACACCCTGAAGGTCAACGACGCGGTCGGCAATCCGGTCGAGATTGCGGCCGTGATCAACTGGCAGGTGCGGGACACGGCCCGTGCGGTCTTCGACGTGCAGAACTATCAGGATTTCGTGAGCATCCAGGCCGAGGCCGCGGTGCGTCACGTGGCGAGCGAATATCCGTACGACGCCCACGCCGATGGTGAGCGCTCACTACGCGGCGACGCTGACGAGGTGACCGCCACGCTCCGCAACGAGTTGCAGCAACGGCTGATGGTCGCCGGCGTCGATGTGCTCGAAGCGCGGTTGCGTCGGCTCGCGTACGCGCCGGAAATCGCCGGCGAGATGCTCCGCAAGCAACAAGCGGCCGCGGTGGTGGCGGCGCAGGAGCTGATCGTCGACGGCGCGCTCGGCATGGTGCGGAGCGCGCTCGCCGAACTCGAATCCGGCGGCGGCGTCATCCTCTCGAACGAACAGCGCGCGGTGCTCACGTCGAACCTGCTCATCGTGTTGGTGAGTGACCGGGGTGTGCAACCGGTGATCAACGCAGGGATGTGATCAGGCGGTCGACTGGCGGACGGCGGCCCATTCGGTGGGGGTGGTCCAGAAGAGTTGCGCGCCGAGCGCGCCCCGCTGCTCGGCGGCCGGGATCGTGACCACGTCCCCTCGTCGCATGCCGATCCGATCTGCCACCGCGACCGACGCGACGTTGTCGGCCTGCGGAATGGAGCACACCTCGGGCAACTGCAGGGTGCCGAAGGCTTCGTCGAGGGCGGCGCGGGCGGCCTCGCTCGCGTAACCCCGTCCCCACACGTCGGGGTCGAAACGCCATCCGACCTCGACGGCCGGGAGTACCGCGGGCAAGAACATCGGGACGCACAAACCGACGTAGCCGACGATCCGTTCCTCAGGCTCACGTTCGACGGCGAGCCAGAGTCCGAAGCCGCACGCGTCCCAATGGCCGCGTTGGTTGGCGATGAAGGTCGCGGTTTCGTCCCGATCGAAGGGGCGACCGTACGGGAACTCCCAGACCTCACGCTTCGCGAACACGACCGCGAGCGCGTCGACGTCGTCGGTCTCGAACCGACGCAGGTGGAGCCGCTCGGTGTCGACGTCGGGGAGTGTGGCAGCGACGGGTGGGTGATTGCCGGCGGCGGGATGCATGGCCCCATTGTGCGTCGCAAACCCGCGACT
>JBDUBS010000106.1:0-12977 GCA_040003875.1 Acidimicrobiia bacterium
CCGTGGGTTCAAATCCCACCCCCTCCGCCACAGAACCGCGGCCGGGGGTCGGGGGTCGGGGGTCGGATCTTGCCCGGTCCCCGACCGCGTGCTCGTGTCCGCAGAGCCCAGGGCGACCGCCAGACTCATCGGGCCACCGGGCGAGCTGCTGCTCTACCTGTTCGGGCGTCGGGCCGCGGTCAGCGTCGAAATCAGCGGACACGCGGAAACTGCGGAGGCCGTCCGGCGAGCACAGTTGGCATGTGACGGTCTGCGTGTCCGATCGGCGCGTCGGCGTCGCTCAGCTCGTCGGGGTGAGACCAAGGTTGTCGTAGATCATCCCGGTCGCGCGCGAACGGTTGAGCGTGATGAAGTGCAGGCCCGGCGCACCGCCGGCAAGCAGCTCACGCGACAGCTTCGTGGCTTCTTCGACCCCGACCGCGAAGACAGCTTCCGGATCGTCCTGCACCGCGTAGAGCTTCTCGGCCAGCCACGCCGGAAAGTCCGAACCCTGTAGCTCGGTCATGCGCTTGATGCTGCTGATCGCGGTCGCCGGCATGATGCCCGGGATCACCGGCTTGTCGACACCGAGCTCGTGCAGTGACGTGACGAGATCGAAGTAGTGCGCCGCGTCGAAGAAGAACTGGGTGATCGCGAAGTCGGCCTCCGCGAGCTTCTCGGCGGTGCGGGACCGGTCGGCGGCGAGGGACGCCGACTTCGGATGCGGCTCCGGGAACGCGGCCACCCCGATCGCGAAGTCGCCGACCTCGCGCACGAGGCGCACGAGATCGATGGCGTGGTCGAGTTCACCGACGGGCAGGTCGACGTTCTTCGGTGGATCGCCCCCGAGCGCAAGGATGTTCTCGACGCCTGCTTCGCGGTAACGGGTCGCGATGTCAACCAACTCGACACGCGAATGACAGACGCACGTGAGGTGCGCCATCGCCGTGATGTTCGTGTCGCGGTGCAGGCCCGTCACGATGTCGTGGGTCATTTCGCGGGTACCGCCGCCTGCGCCGTAGGTGACCGATGCGAACGACGGTGCGAGCGGTTCGAGTTCGGCCAGCGTGGTGGTGAGCGCCGTAGCCGCTTCTGCCGTCTTCGGGGGGAAGAACTCGAAGCTGTACGTCGGCCCGGCCGTGAGGATGTCGGTGATCTTCATGGTCCGGGAGAGGGTACGCGAGACGGCGGACCCGTGATCCCGGAATCGGCGTCCGCCGCCCCGGACCGCCCCGGATTCGGGCGGCGGCACCGGCGCCGTACCGCCACCCTGCCGAGGGTCCGCTCCATTGCGTACCTTTGCCGGCCATGAACTTCGAGATCAGCCAAGCACTCAACGGAACCCCAGACGCGGTGGATGCCGCGCTCGTCGATCCCGGCTTCCTGGCGCGGATGGCCGAACTGCCGAAGCTCGGGTCCGCCGAGGTGGTGGACCAACGGCGCGAGGGCGACGTCGTCTACCAGGACGTCCGGTACCTGTTCCAGGCCGAGTTGTCGCGGGCGGTGACGCGCGTCGTGGACCCCGAGCGCATGACGTGGATCGAACGGTCCGTATGCGATCTCGGGACCCACGAAACCGAGTGCGAGATCCTGCCCGACCACTACTCCGGGTTGTTGACCGGTCGCTATCGCTCGGTGATCGTGGACGCCGGAGCGAACGCGCACCGCACGATCACCGGCACGGTCAAGGTGAAGATGCCGCTCGTCGGTGGGAAGGTCGAGGGGGCGATCGTCGGTGGGATCCGCGACAACGCCACCGCGCAGGTCGGGCTCCTGAACGCGTGGCTCGCACGCTGACGCAACCTCATCGCGCTGGTCACCGCGCGCCGCGGAAGCGGCGGAGTCGGAGCGAGTTCGACACCACGAACACCGAGGAGAACCCCATCGCCCCCGCGGCGATGATCGGGTTCAACAGCCCGAGGGCCGCCAACGGGATCGCGGCGACGTTGTAAGCGAACGCCCAGAAGAGGTTGCCTTTGATCGTACGCAACGTCGCGCGTGACAACGCGATCGCATCCGACGCACCGCGGAGATCACCAGACACCAGGGTGAGGTCGCTGGCTTCGATCGCGACGTCGGTGCCGGTTCCGATCGCGATCCCGAGATCGGCCTGCGCCAGGGCGGGCGCGTCGTTGACACCGTCGCCCACGACCGCGACATGGTGGCCCTCCGCTTGGAGCTGGCGCACCAGCGCGACCTTGTCCTCGGGCAGGACGTCGGCGACGACCCGATCGATACCCACCTGATCGGCGATGGCGCGCGCGGTCGCAGCACGATCGCCGGTGACCATGACGGTCGCGACCTCGAGGTCGTGGAGTGCGGCGATCGCCTCGCGCGACGACGGCTTCGCAGTGTCGGCCACGAAGAACGCAGCTCGCACTCGTCCGTCCCAACCGGCGAAGACGGCGGTCTCCCCGCGAGCCGCGGCGGCATCGGCCGCCGCGGTCAGCGCCACGTCCGCGTCGCCGACGTAGTCGAGCCGTCCGACTCGGATCGTCTGACCGTCGACCACCGCCTCGATGCCGCGCCCCGCCGAATTGCTGAAGGTGGTCAGCACGGGCAACGTCGCGCCGTCGCGGCGGAGACCGGTGACGATGGCCTGTGCGATCGGATGCTCCGAAGCGTCCTCGGCGGCCGCCACGAGCTCGGCGGTCCGGGCTGCGTCCTCGCCCGGCCGGGTCTCGACGCCGACGAGGGTCATCCGTCCAGTGGTCACGGTCCCGGTCTTGTCCAGGACCGCGATGTCGACCCGGCGGGTGGCCTCGAAGACTTCGCCGCCTCGGATCACGATCCCCATCTGCGCGCCCCGGCCGGTGCCCACCATGATCGCGGTGGGCGTGGCGAGTCCGAGCGCGCAGGGGCACGCGATGATCAACACCGCGACCGCGGCGGTGAAGGCCTGATCGGCGGGGTGGCCGGTGGCGAGCCAGACCAGGAGTGTGCCGAGGGCGATCACCATCACGACCGGGACGAAGATCGCCGCGATGCGATCGGCCAATCGCTGCACCGGTGCTTTGGACCCCTGGGCGTCAGCGACCAATCGCGCGATCTGGGCCAGTGCAGTCTCGCTCCCGACGCTCGTCGCCTCCACCACCAACCGGCCCGACGCGTTGACGGTCGCACCGAAGACGCGGTCACCCGTCGTCACCTCGACCGGCACGGATTCACCCGTCAGCATCGAGACGTCGACAGCCGACGCGCCGTCGACGACAACACCGTCGGTCGCGATCTTCTCGCCCGGCCGGACCACGAACCGCTGACCCGCCTGGAGGTCGGCCGCCGGGATCTCGTCGCCATTCTCGAGCCGCGCCACCTTGGCGCCGAGTTCCAGCAGCGCACGCAATGCACCCGACGACTGCCGCTTCGCGCGAGCCTCGAAGTACTTGCCGAGGAGGAGCAACGCGGTGATCACCGCCGCCGTCTCGAAGTACACGTGGGCGCCGCTCGTGCTCGACCCGGTCATCGATTCCATTCCCGACGTCGATGCATTCAGGAAGATCAACGCGACCATCGACCACAACCACGCTGCGCCGGTCCCCATAGTGACCAGGGTGTCCATGGTGACGGCCCCGTGGCGCAGGTTCATGAGGGTCGCCCGGTGGTAGGGCCAACCCGACCAGAAGATCACGGGGGTGGCGAGCGCAGCGGCCACCCATTGCCAGCCGTCGAAGGTAAACGTCGGCACCATCGAGATGAGCACGACCGGCAGCCCCAGCACCACCGCGACGATCAACCGGCGGCGGAGATCGGCAGCGTCTTCCTCGTGCATGTGGTCGTGGGCGGCGGCGTGTCCGCCGTGACCGGACGCTGGATCGCTGGGGTCGGCAGGCGCGAGCGCCGAGTAGCCGATCCCCTCGACCGCACCGACGAGGGCCGCGGGTTCGACCTGCGCGTGGTCGTAGTGGACGGTGGCCACCTCGGTGGCGAAGTTCACGTTGCAGGAGTCGACCCCGGGCACCGCAGCCAGCGTCTTCTCGATCCGAGCCGCGCACGACGCACACGACATGCCGCCGATCCCGAGATCGAGTCGGTCGACGTGCGGAGGGGCGGAGGACTGGGCCATCGCGAACACCATCTTTGGGGGTCGGGAGTTGATAGTATACCCCCCTACCCTATCAACCGACAAGGGAGACCACTATGCGGGGCTATACCCTCCACAAGGACGACTACGCCCGCCGTTTGGCGCGGATCGAGGGTCAGGTCCGTGGCATTGCACGAATGATCGACGACGACCAGTACTGCGTCGATGTCCTCACCCAGATCGCGTCGGTGAGCAAGGCGCTCGAGAACGTCGGCCTGGGACTACTCGACGAGCACCTCCGGCACTGCGTGATGGAGGCCCACGACCGGGGCGAGGGGGACGCGAAGATCACCGAGGCGGTCCATGCCGTGGAGCGACTCCTCCGCTCCTGACCGCCCGTCTCGACTGCGATCCCCCTGCCACCACCGTTTGTCACTTTGGACGCGCTCAGCGTCCTCAAGCTGACAAGCGCTCCGAGAAATGAGGAGTTCAGACGCGCGGAGCGGACGGTTCCGGAGGCCCGGGATCCTCGGGTGGTGCCGGCCACGAGCGAGGCGGCGGAGCGGGCCAGGCCGAGGGCGGCGTCAATCCCTCGGGCGGCGGCGCGGGTACCGGGGTCGGCGCGGCAGGCGCGGTCGGCGTCCACGGAGGGGTCGTTACGGTCGTGGGGCCCGGCGTCCAGGCGGGACCGGGTACGCCGGGACGTCCGCCGCCACCGAGCGCCGCCAGGCCCGCATCCTGGCGCTGGGTGATGCCCCGGACCACGAGGATCCCGAGGACGGCGGCGACGACCAGGAGGCCGGAGCCGATCATGAGGAGCAGGGAACTGGTCCGGAACGACGACGACCGGTAGAGGTGCCCCACCGTCATCGACGGCACGAGATACGAAAGGAACCGACCGGGGACGAACGCCAGCCACCACCACACCACGAGCTGTGACCCCTTCGGGCGCTCACCCGGTTGGAGAGGAGGGCCAGAGCCCTTCCAGATGTCGTACATCTGCATCCCGGGGATCACGGCGAACGCCACCGGGATGAACCAACCGCCGATCGCAAATCCCGCGGCGAACTTCGGCCGGATGCGACCGAACAACGCGAGGTTCGACGCGGCGCGCCACATCCAGATGATCAACACGACGAAGATCGCGATGGAGATCAGGATCAGGAAACCGGAGACCGCGCTGACCGCATCGTTGGCGTCGCGCACCGTCGAGTTGACCGAGATCGCACCGAGCCCGTTGGTGTGGTCGGCCGCGACCGAGCGGAGGTGCAGCACCACGGGAATGGTGACGAGCGCGAGCACACCGGCGATCGACAACAGGACGTAGAGCGCGACCGCGAGACCCCGCAGTCGGCGGAAGGGCGTGGCCGCCACCCCGGGGTACGCGCCGAACGGGGGCGGCGGAGGTGGAGGGGGCGGAGGGGGCGGCGGAGGGGGCGGCACCCACGAACCGGGCGGCTGATCGACCATCCGCTCACGCTACGGCTCGCCGGCGACATCGGGACGCGACCCTCGGATCGCGTCGTCACGCGGGAACCGCGGCCGTCACCGGAACGGAACGAGGTGCCGGGAGGCTCCTGCCGATGGCAGACTCCACTGATGCCGCCCGAGAAGCTCCATTGGAAACACCTCTACGACGAAGTCGTGACCTCCGGCCTGTGCACCGGATGTGCGGGCTGTGTGATCGCGTGTCCGCACGACGTGCTCGGGTACAACGACGCCGGCGGCGTCTACAGGCCGTTCCAGTTCGAGGATTACGGCGGCCCGGGCGACTGCTCGCACGGCGAGAAGGGCTGTACGTCGTGCACTCGTGCCTGCCCCCGCTTCCGTGACTGGGAGCCGGAGATCGACCAGTTCATGTTCGGACGCGCTCGGACTCCGGACGAGATCTCCGGGATCTACAAGGACATCGTGTTGGCGAGGGCCTCGGACGAGGTCATCCACGAGGTCGGCCAAGACGGCGGCCTGGTGGGGGCGATCCTGCTGTACTGCCTCGAGAAGGACATCATCGATGCCGCGCTCGTGAGTTACCTCGAGGGTGACGGCTCCACGTGGAAGGCGGTCCCCGGCGTCGCCCGCACCCGCGAGGACATCATCGCCTCGGCCGGCAGCCGGTACACCTACAGCGCCAACACCATGGCCTACGCCGACGCGATCGAGAGCGGGGCGGAGCGCATCGCGCTGGTGGGCATGAGCTGCCAGAGTTCGGTCCCGCCGGTCATGAAGCAGCGCAAGGCGGGCAAGGTCGGACGCCGGCTGTCGCTCAACATCGGGCTGCTCTGCTCGAAGACCTTCGACGACGCCATCTTCGAGGAGTTGTTCGAGGCGAAGTACGGCCTGAAGAAGGCCGACATGAAGAAGATGAACATCAAGGGCGTCTTCCAGATCTGGATGAACAACGGCGACTATCACGAGGTCCCGCTCAAGGAATGCCACGCGTGGACGCGTGAGGGCTGCAAGGCCTGCCCCGACTTCGCGGCCGAGCACGCCGACATCTCCACCGGCGGCATCGGTAAGTTCAACGACTGGACGCTCACCATCGTCCGCACCGACATCGGCCGGGAGATCATGGACGGCATGCTCGCCGAAGGTTGGATCCACACCCGGCCCGGAGACGACGACCCCGATGCCATCGCGCTGATGCACAAACTCGCGGCACGGTCACGCAAGCGGTGGCCCGAGTTCGCGATCGACGCCCCACGCCTGTTGCCCACGAAGTGACCAACGGGTGATCTCACCGTGAGCACGAACCCCCATCGTCTCCGAGGGTTCGCCCAACGTTCTCGCGACGTCGTTCTCGCGTCCGCGCTGGTCGGTGTGATCACGGGTCTCGTCGTCGCCGGATGCGAGTTCCTCACGATCCACATCCTCGATTGGGTCCGCGGGCTGCCGACCTGGATCGCCGCCGGGGCCCCCTTGGTCGGTCTCGCACTCGCTGCGCTCGCGCTCCGCTACCTCGCGTTCGGCGCAAATCCCGGCCTGGCCGACACGTGGCTCCAGGCATTCCACTCGCATCAGGACCAGGACGTCCGGTCGGCACCCGGCTCGGTCCTCTCGTCGATTCTCACCATTGGCTTCGGTGGCGCCATGGGCCTCGAAGGACTGGCGATCTACTCCGGCGGGGCGATCGGTACGCTGATGCAACGGCGTATGGGCTGGTTGTTCCGCCCGGTCGACCGGAAGGTGCTGATGACCGCCGGCGCCGCAGCCGGGATCGCGGCAATCTTCAAGGCGCCCGCGACCGGCGCGTTGTTCGCCATCGAAGTGCCGTTTCAGGACGACTTCGCACACCGCAAGCTGCTCCCCTGCCTGGTCGCGGCGGCGACCGGATACCTCGGTGCTGCGGCGATCAACGGGACCGTGCCGTTGTTCCTGGCGAAGGAGCGGGGCGGGTTCGACGCAGTGCACCTGGTCGGGGCGCTCGCGCTCGGCGTGGCGGCCGGACTCGGAGCGCGATTGTTCGCCTTGTTCATCCAACGCGCCAAGGGCCTGACGGTCTCGGTATCGTTCCCGATTCGGATCGTCGGTTCCGGTATCGCCCTCGGAGCACTCTTCTTGATCGGGCGGGCCACCACTGGCCGTGACCTCATGTTGGGACCAGGCTACGACGCGATCCACTGGGCGCTCGACCCCCATCGAGCCGTTCCGATTCTGCTGCTCATCATGGTGTTGCGGATCCTGGCGACCGGAGTAACCGTCGCCGGTGGTGGTGTGGGCGGTCTCTTCGTGCCGCTGGTCGTCGCGGGTGCGCTGTTGGGCCGCGCCGCCGGCGGACTCGTCGACCGCGCCGACGACACCCTGTTCACGATTCTGGGGGTGGCGGCCTTTCTTGGCGCGGGATATCGCGTCCCGCTGGCCGCGGTCATGTTCGTGGCCGAGACGACCGGCCGGGCGACCTTCGTGGTGCCGGCGCTCATCGCCGCCGTCGCCGCCGACCTGGTGATGGGCGAAGCGTGTGTGACCATCTACCAGATCACCGGTGAACGAGCGTCCGACTGACCAGTTCCCAACTAGGCTCGCGTGTGGCGCGCCGGGAAGTCTGGTCGGCATCCCTGTTCTCTCGCGGGAAGCGACCACGTGACACCTGCACCACTGCGTCGACTGGCGGACGTCTTCCGTCACGCATCCGCCGGCCCCATTGCGTTGGTGGCAGCCACGGCGGCCGCGATCGTCTGGGCCAATCTCGCGTCGGGCAGCTACGGCGACCTGTGGGGCGCGCACCTGACGCTCCCAGGCCTCGGGCATTCGCTGACGATGGCCGAATGGGTCAACGAGGGCCTCATGGCTGTGTTCTTCTTCGTGGTCGGCCTCGAGATCAAGGGCGAGATCCTCGAGGGTGAGCTCCGCGATCCCCGGAAAGCGGCGGTCCCGATCGCGGCCGCCATCGGTGGCATGGCATTTCCGGCCGTGATCTTTCTCATCGCGACGGCGGGCACGACCGTCGGGAACGGTTGGGGTATCCCGATGGCAACGGACATCGCGTTCGCCGTCGGCGTGTACCGACTCGTGGGCCGCCGAGCTCCGAGCGGCGTCGGGCTCATGCTGCTGACCCTCGCGATCGTCGATGATCTCGGCGTCATCGCGGTGATCGCCATCTTCTATTCGCAAAACATCTCGATCGGTTGGCTGCTCGCGGCGGTCCCGATCATCGGCGCACTCCTTGCGATCCGGGACCGGCTCCATCACCCGGCGTGGTACCTCATCCCAGCCGTCGCGCTGTGGATTGTGATGTTGCGTTCGGGCGTGCACGCCACGATCGCCGGCGTCGTGCTCGGGTTCCTCACGCCGATGCACGCGCAGTCGGGCCGGCCCATCCTCCGGGATCTGGAACACCGGATCACCCCCTGGACCACGTTCCTGGTGCTCCCACTTTTCGCGTTGGCCAATGCGGGAATCCTGATCTCGGGATCCCAGGTACGCGCTGCCGTATCGAACCCGCTCGCGATCGGCATCGCGCTGGGGCTCGTCGTGGGCAAGCTCGCCGGGATCAGCACCGGCACCTGGGTCGCAATCCGCTTCGGCGGGCGACTGCCGGCCGGCCTCGGGCGTCGCTCGGTACTCGCAATCGGGCTCCTCGGGGGCATCGGGTTCACGGTCTCGTTATTCGTCGCCGGGTTGGCGTTCAGCGGGCCCGACCTCAACGCCGCCAAGTTGGCCATCCTCGCGGCCTCGATCGTCGCGGCGTTCGCCGCGTGGATGGTGCTACGAACGGTCCCGGCCGAATCCGACGCCTCGACGTAACCTCCTCCACCACAGGACAGTCGAAGCAGGCCAGATGACCTCCACCGCAGCCCGTCCCTCCTCCGATTCCACGCTGGCGCCGCGTATCGAGGCCGCGGCCGACCGAGGGGGCACGATCACCTTCGTCACCGGCGCGTCCGATGGCCCCGGCTACAGCTCCGAGGAGTTGTCGTGGGCGCAGCTCCACGACGAAGCCCGTTCCGTGGCCGCCGCGCTGCAGACGCGTGGTGTCGGTCCCGGCACCACGGTCGGCATCCTCGGACCGACCTCACGGGAACTGATCACCGCCATCCAGGCCACGTGGCTCGCGGGCGCGACCGTCGCGATGCTGCCCTTGCCGATGCGGCTCGGTTCGATCGAGGAGTTCGTCGACGCGACCCGCCGTCGCATCGCGGCCGCCCATGCGACCACCGTGCTCATCGACCCCGCACTCGCCGACTTCGTCCCCGCCGACATCGTCGCCACCACGTTCGCCGACCTGCTGGCGGTCGCTCCGGCCGACCGGTTTTCGATGCCGACGGTGGATCCGGAGTCGCTGGCCATTTTGCAGTTCACGAGTGGCAGCACCGCAGATCCGAAGGGGGTCATGCTCCCCCATCGGTGCGTGACCGCGAACATCGACTCGATCCGCAGCGGTGCCGCGTTCGGCGGCGACGACGAGCGGGTCGCGTCGTGGCTACCGCTCTACCACGACATGGGTCTGATCGGGCTCCTGGGCGTGCCGATGACGACCGGCGTCGACCTGGTGATCGCGGGCCCGCAGGACTTCCTGGCCGCGCCGGCCCGCTGGCTCGACTGGATGTCGACGTTCCGCGCCACGGTCACCGGTGGACCCAACTTCGCGTACGCGCTGGCGGCGCGTGCGCTACGACGAGCGAGTGACCTCGATCTCTCGCGCTGGCGACTCGCGCTCAACGGCGCGGAACCGATCGATCCCGATTCGGTCGAGGCATTCCTCGACGCCGGCGCCGGCTTCGGCCTGCGGCCGGGCACCGCGTTCTGTGTCTACGGCATGGCCGAGGCCACGCTCGCGATCAGCTTCCCGGAACCCGGCACTGGCATGACCACCGACACCGTCGACCGGCGCGTCCTCGAGACCGACGCCTACGCCGCGCCCGTCGCCGGCGGCGATGGAGCCCGCCGACTCCCCCGCCTCGGCCCGGTGCTCGACGGCTTGGAACTGCAGGTGGTCGACGCCGAGACCGGTGCGCGCCGAACCGAGCGCGAAGTAGGCGAGATCGAACTCCGCGGGAACTCCATCACGCCCGGGTACTTCCGCAGCCCGGATGCCACCGCGGCCGCGTTCCGCGACGGCTGGCTCCGTACCGGCGACCTCGGGTACCTGGTCGACGGTGAGGTCGTCATCTGCGGTCGGCGCAAGGACGTGATCATCGTCGGCGGCCGCAACGTGTTTCCGGAGGACATCGAACGCGCGGTGGCGAGCGTCGATGGTGTGCGGGCCGGGAACGTGATCGCATTCGGCACGACCGGGCGACGCGGCAGGGAGGCGATCGTGGTGGTCGCGGAGACTCGCGCCGAGGATGCGGGCACCGATCCGGTGCGGTCGGAGGTCGCCGCGCGCGTCACCGATGCCATCGGCATCCCGCCCACCGAGATCGTGCTGGTGGCCCCGGGCACCTTGCCCAAGACGTCGTCGGGGAAGTTGCAGCGGTCGCTCTGCAAGGACCGCTACCTCTCCGACATCCTCGAACCTGTCTGACGCGCGTCGGGCTGGGTTGGCTGCCCGTCAGATCATCGGCCAGGGCACCGAGTGGTAACCCTCGTCGGGTTCCGGGAGTCGCCCGTCCATGAGGAGCCGGTCGATCCGCGCCAGCAACGCCTCCACCTCCATCGGGTGGAGGAGCGCCGCGAACTCGTCGAACAATGCGCCTTCGAGTTTGGCGCGCAGGCTCGCGACGTCGACCGCGAGCGCGTTCGGCACCGCCTCGCCGGCGAAGTCCCAGATCACCGTGCGCAACTTGGGAGCCACGTGGAAGGTGAGGCCGTGGTCGATGCCGTAGATCTTGCCGGTCGAACGCTCACGAAGGCAGTGCCCACCCTTCCGGTCGGCGTTGTTCGCGAGCACGTCGAACACGGCGAACCGGCAGAACTCGTCGAGGTGGTCCTCCAGCAGGGTGAAGTAGTGCTCGTCCGGATCGTGGTCGACGAATCGCTGGACCGAACCGATCCCGTACGGCCCGTCGCGCAGCACCGTGCGGGGAACGAGATCCCAACCGAGCGCATCACTCAAGCGAAACGCCGAGACCTCGCGCCGACACAGTGAGCCGTTGGGGAAGTCCCACAACGGTCGCTCGCCCCGCTCCGGCTTGTAGACCGCGAGCATCTCGCCTTCGTCGCGTGCGACCGTGATGAGCAAGGCTGCGTTCGAGGACCACGCCACCCGGCCGACGACCTCGATCTCGCCTTCGAGCAGCCGCGCGGCTGGGTCGGGAATCAGTTCCACCGGGGACAGATGTGACCGGCCGGGTCCATCGGGAACTCACACAATGGGCACGGCGGTCGTCCCCCCGCCACCGCATCGGCGCCACGGGTCGCCATTGCGCGGATCTGGGCACGGGTGGCGAAGATGCGCGCGATGTAACCGTCGTCGTCATCGTCGGGCGGCGGCGCGTCTTCCTCCGGTTCCGCGTTCTCGCGCAGTTCGAGCAACACCAGGCCGCGATCGGGCTCGAATCCCAACCCGATCATGCGGGCCCGGAAGAGCGGTACGGCCGGTTCGGTCACCTGCGCCGCGCTCGGATGGAGCGCCGAACTCTCGCCCGGCGGTTCCGGGTGATCTTCGGCGACGCGGTCGAGGAAGGCGACGGCCTCTTGCGCGAGCAGCGCGACCTGTTCCTTCTCCACGAGCACGGTGAGCCGGCTGCCGCGCTTGTCGGCCTGGATGTAAAAGACTCGCTGACCGGGCTCGCCGATCGCGCCGGCCCCGAGCGAATCGACACCGTCGAGTTCGATGATGCTCACGGCGTCGGCACCGCCGCGTCTTCGTCCTTCGCCGGTTCGGGCACCAGTTCCGACAGCGTGCCGGTGTCGTTGCACTTCACGAGCGTGGTCCCGTGCGGCCCGAGGGCGAACACCGTGACCGATGCGGGTGAGACCGAGATGCGTTGGAACAGGTCGAGGTGGAGACCGGTGAAATGCGCGATGGCGGCCTTGATCGGGTCGGCGTGCGACACGACCACGACCATCTCGCCCGCATGTGCCGCTGCGACCTGCTCCAGCGCGCTGACCATGCGCACTTGCATCTCGGTGATCGACTCGCCCGCCGGGAAGCGGGCCCGCGACGGCGCTCGCTGCACGGTCTTCCACAGGTCGGTCTTCGCGAGGTCCTCGATCTTGCTACCGGTCCATTCGCCGTAGTCGGCCTCGATCACGCCGTCGAGCACCTGAACCTCGAACGGGTGGTGGCGGGCGATGTGCGCCGCGGTCTGCTGGGTCCGCTCGATCGGGCTGGCGTAGATCGCCGCCACCGGGAGATCCGCGAGCCGCTCGCCGGCAATGCGCGCCTGCTCATGACCGAGATCGGAGAGGTCGATCCCCGGCGTCCGTCCGGACAGCATGGGTCCGGTCTGGGGCGTGACCGCGTGTCGAACCAAGACGAGAGTGGTCAGCTGGTTCACGCTTCGGATGGTACCGGCGCCGCGACCACATCGTCCGGCCGGGACACCCTCGGGCCCGGCAGTACATTCACCGCCCATGAGCGACCAACCGATCGGGA
>JBDUBS010000304.1:0-12955 GCA_040003875.1 Acidimicrobiia bacterium
AACCGGCGTTGGTCATGATCATCTTCACGTCGGCGAAGTCGGTGTTGATGAGGCCCGGGGTGGTGATGAGGTCGGTGATGCCCTGCACGCCCTGGAGCAGGACCTCGTCGGCCATCTTGAACGCGTTGAGCATCGAGGTCTTGTCGTCGCTGACCTGGAGCAGCCGGTCGTTCGGGATGATGATAAGCGTGTCGACCTTTTCCTTCAGGGTCTGGATTCCCTGCTCGGCCTGGACCGAGCGGCGGCGACCCTCGAAGCTGAACGGACGGGTGACGACCCCGATCGTGAGCGCACCGATCGACTTCGCCACTTCGGCGATGATCGGTGCGCCACCGGTACCGGTGCCACCGCCCTTGCCGGCGGTGATGAACACCATGTCGGCGCCGCGCAGCACCTCTTCGATCTCCTGCTTGTGGTCCTCGGCGGCCTGACGGCCGACCTCGGGGTCCGAACCGGCACCGAGACCGCGCGTGAGCTCACGACCGAGATCGAGCTTCACGTCCGCGTCGCTCATGAGGAGCGCCTGCGCGTCGGTGTTCACCGCGATGAACTCGACGCCCTTCAGGCCGGCGTCGATCATGCGATTCACCGCGTTCCCGCCGCCGCCACCGACGCCGACGACTTTGATCACGGCGAGATAGTTCTGCGGTGCACCCAACATCGTTGCGAATCTCCCTACGGTTGGCCCAGGCGGGGCCCGAACTCTTGACCTCCACTGGAGGTCAAGAGTTATGTCAACCTCTGGTGATGGTCGAGACCCTACTCTATGGCCCCCCGGTGGACAATCACCGACAATCACCCGACCCCTGATCCACAGCGGCCGACCGTCGGCGGAAACTCATCCGCTCGGGTGGAGCGGCGCGTGGCCCTTGGTCACCGGCGCGCTGGGAACGCTGACGTCGAGGACCCCGACCCGCTGATTCTGGGCGACCAGGTCGTTCAGCACCGCCATCGCCGCGAGCCCCTTCTGGTCCATGTCGGTCATCGGACCGAACGCGATCGTGTCGGCGGCCGGGGGTGCCCCGCTGATCGTGAGCTGACCACCACCGTCGCGGAAGGTCAACGTGCCGGCGAGGAGCCGAAGCGACGCCGGCAACTCGGCAAGGCCCCGGTAGGCGGCGGCATCGGCCAGGGTGCGACCGGGCGTGGCCACTCCCCCGGTCCCCACGACTTCCGGCAGCGGCGTCGGCGGTTGGGCGACGAGTCGGATCACGCGCCCGGTCGCGTCCACCTCGGCGATCGGGAGCGCGCCCGCGGTGCGGGTCCACGCGACGGCGACGCGCTCGGTCACGGTGATCACGACCGTGTTCGGCAGATCGGTCTCGACTCGGGCCCGGGCCACGCCCGGGAGTGTCTCCACTCGACGGGCCACGCGGGTGGTGTCGAGGAACAGCAGCGGCGCGCCGTCCTCGATGCGGGCCGCGGCGCGGACCTGGTCGGGAGTGGTAGCGGTCACGCCCTTGACCGTGATCGTGTCGGCCCCCAGGAGCGGCGATTGGGCGATCAGGTACGCGATCCCGAATACCGAGAGGAGCACGACGACGCCGGCGACCAGACGCAGGCGGCGGCGCCCTTCCGCGCGCCGGGCGGTGACCCAGCGGTCGCGCATGCGGGGATCGACGCTCGTACCGCCGAACGGCGGAGCGCCCGGGGTCACGGGGCGGTGTCCTCCTCGGGCGGCGGGATCCCCCGCTTCGATGACCCGCTCCTCTATGACCCGCTCCTCGACGACCCGCTCCTCGACGACATCGCCTTCGAAGACCTCGATGTCGTCGCCTTCGATGACATCGCCTTCGACGGCACCATCGGGCGGCGCGGGGGGCTGATCGCGGTCCCGGGGCGGTCGGCCGGTCGTCTTCATCGGATCCTCGGGCTACTCTGCATCAGCTCACTCGTCATCACGTCGGTCTTCATCACGTCGGTCGTCGGGCGGATCGTCGAAGCCCACCCGGTGCACCTCGGGTTCGAGCACGACCCCCGTGCGTCGGGCTACACGGTCGCGCACGAGCGCGATCAAATGGTGGACGTCCTCGGCGGTCGCACCGGAATCAGCCTGGATGAAGTTGGCGTGCTTCTCCGACACCGAGGCCTCTCCGAACCGGAACCCACGCAGGCCGCACTCGACGTCGATCAAGCGGGCCGCCGAGTCCCCGGGCGGATTGCGGAAGACCGAGCCCGCATTGGCGCCGCCGGGCTGATGCTCAGCCCGCCACCGGACGATCTCCGCCAGCTCGGCCTTCAGCGTCTCCGGATCGCCTGCATGCACGCGAAACCGTGCGCTCGTCACCACCTGCCGGTCGGTGATCGCGCTGTGTCGGTACCCCAGCTCGAGGGCATCAACCGACCGCAGCACGGGAGCGGCGTCGGGGCCGATCTCGACGACGGTCGCGTCGAGCAGCACCTCGACGGTTTCGCGGCCGTGACCCCCGGCGTTCATGCGGACCGCGCCCCCGACCGATCCGGGGATGCCGACGTAGAAGCCCAACCCGGCCCGACCGTGGGCTGCGCACTGGCGCGCCAGGACCGGCAACGCCGTCGCCCCGCCCGCAGTGACCACGTCCGCTTCGGACTCGTCCGCCCCGAACTCGTCCGCTCCGGGCTGGACCGTCTCGAACCCCGGACCGAGGACGATCACCACACCGGGGAAGCCGGTGTCGGCGACGAGGAGATTGGACCCGCGCCCGACCACGAGGACCGCGACGTCGGGCGGGATCGTCCTCGCCGCACTCACCAGCGCGTCGACGGTGTCGACGCGGACGAGCACGGCCGCCGGGCCTCCGACGCGCCAGGTGGTCAGCGCGCCGAGCGGCGCGTCCCGTTCGACCGTTCCCGCTGCGGCCGCGGCCAACGCGGCCGCGACGTCGCCGAGTCGTCCCGTCGGCATGCTTGCGTTCATGGCCCGGCGGGTCCGCGCCCCGCCACCGACCGACGCTCGGCCCGAGCGAGGAGTTCGTCACCGAGCGTCGTGATGTCGCCACCGCCGAGAGTGAGGATCACGTCTCCCGGACGGGCGTACGCGGGAACCAGGTCGGCGAGTTCGGCCCGATGTGGGAAGTACGCGACGCGCTGATCGGGGTGCGCGTCGAGAACCGCGCGCACCAACAGGTCGCCGGTGACCCCCGGGATCGGCGACTCGTGGAACCCGCAGACGTCGGTGAGGATCACCTGATCGGCCCCCACGAACGCCCCGGCGAAGTCGGCCCACATCACCGCCGTCCGCGCGTAGCGGAACGGTTGGAACACCGCGATGACGCGGCGGTACCCGGCCTCGCGCGCGGCGCCGATGGTGCCGCGCACCTCCGGTGGCAACAGCGCGTAGTCGTCGATGATCGCTACCCCGTCGATCTCGCCCCGATGCTGGAACCGACGAGCGATACCGCCGAAGCCCGCGAGCGCACGTTGCACGGTGGCGAAGTCACAGCCGAGTTCCATGGTCATCGCGGCCGCGCCCGCCGCGTTCTGCGCGTGGTGACGACCGATGATCGGCAGCGCCAGTTCTCCGACCGCCGCCCCGTCGATACTCATCCTGAACCGCGATCCGGTCGGGCCGCCCTCGTAGTCACTCACCCGGTAGCGCGCATCCTCGGCAAACCCGTAGGTGACGCTGCCCACCTTCTCGATCGCGAGGTCGGCGAGAAAGGGGTCGTCCGCGCACAGGACCGCGAGCCGCGCCGCCTGCATCACGAACCGGCGGAAGGCAGACCGGAGCTGTTCCATATCACCCCAGAACCAGAGATGATCGTTGTCGACGTTGGTCACCAGCGCCGCCTCGAGGCCGAGTTCGAGGAACGTACCGTCGCTCTCGTCGGCCTCGACCACGAGCCAGTCGCCCTCGCCGAGCGCCTCGTTCGCGCCGACGTCGTTCAACTCGCTCCCGATGAGAAAACTCGGATGCATGCCGGCGGCCCGCATGATGAGGGTGATCATCGATGACGTGGTGGTCTTGCCGTGCGTCCCCGCGATGCCCATCCCCCGGCGGGTCGCCACGATCGCCGCGAGGGCCTCGGCCCGGGTGAGCACCGGCACCCCGCGCGCGGTCGCTGCCGTCACCTCCACGTTGGTCGCGGGGACCGCCGAACTCACGACGACGGCGTCGAGCGGATCGGGGAGGTTCTCGGCCCGTTGGGGAACGGAGCAGGTCACGCCGAGCAGTCGCAGGCGGTCGAGCCGCGGGTGCTCGCGTACGTCCGAGCCGGTCACGGTGTGGCCCATCTCCGCGAGGATCGCGGTGTAGGCGCTCATCCCCGCGCCGCCCGCGCCCACAACGTGCAGGCGGCGCGGTGAGCCGAGGTCCAGGCGTGATGCCGGCGGGGCCTCAGCCACCGACGCTGCTCTCGATGAGGTCGACGATCCGGTCGCCGGCGTCGGGCCGACCGGCAGTCCCGGCCGCGGTCGCCATCGCCCGGCGCCGATCGGTGTCGGCGAGGAGGGCCTCGACGCGCGGCGCCACGTGGACGAGGTCGCAATCGGCATCGGACACCAGCTCGGCAGCCCCGGCCTTCACCATCGCCCGTGCGTTGGCCGTCTGTTGGTCCTGGGCCGCACCCGACCACGGCACGTAGACCGCGGGAAGGCCCACGACGTTCACCTCGGCGATCGTCGTCGCCCCCGATCGGCACACGACCAGCGTGGCCGCGGCGTACAGCGCGGCCATGTCCCGTTCGAAGTCGACCACCTCGTACCGCAACCGGTCGTCGGGCCGGCGCAGATCGGCGAGGCGGGCAATGCACGCACCGTGGTGGCGCGGACCCGCCACGTGCCGGACTGCGATGTCGTCGCGATCGCGCCAGCGGTCATAGAGATCGAGGCCGAGGTCGTTGAGGCGCCCCGCGCCCTGGCTTCCACCGAAGATCGCGACGAGTGGTGGCGTCACCGGTTCGCGCACCACGTCACGGACCGTCTGGCGGACCGGGTTCCCGGTATCGACCGCGTCGGGCCAGTCGGCCACCGCGAACGACACCGCCGGGTGGGCACCGATACGCACCGCCAGGCGGTTCACCAACCCGGGGACCGCGTTCTGCTCGTGGACGACGGTGGGCACGCGCCGCAGCCGCGCCGCCAGCACGAGCGGCGCCGACGCGTACCCGCCGACCCCGACCACGACCGCCGGACGCGTCCGACCGACCAGGGCGAGACATCGAAGCGATGCGACGACGAACGCGGCGACGGCCCGCACCGACCGGAGCACGGCACGCGGCGAGATCGAGCGTTGGATGCCGTCGAGCGCGAGCAACT
The DNA here is from genome assembly GCA_040003875.1 of Acidimicrobiia bacterium. Classification (GTDB taxonomy): domain Bacteria; phylum Actinomycetota; class Acidimicrobiia; order IMCC26256; family JAENVU01; genus JAENVU01. The sequence continues at coordinate 5,236 of JBDUBS010000304.1, forward strand.
CGATCTCGTAGCCCGCGTCGGGCACCGCGTTGGCCTCGAGCCCGCGCGCCGCGCCCACGAACCGGATCGACGCCCGGTCGTGACCACGCGTGACGAGCGCGTCGGCGATCGCCAGCGCCGGGGTGACGTGGCCGCCGGTCCCTCCGCCCGTCACGAGGGCAAAGACGGGACCCGGCGTCACGACCGTCCCTGGCGGGCGACGTTGACCAGCACGCCGGCGCCGACCATCGTCGACAGCAACGCAGTACCGCCGAAGGACACGAACGGCAGCGGCACGCCGGTGACCGGCAGCACTCCGACCACCGCGCCGAGGTTGAGGAACGCCTGGCCGACGATCCACGCCGTGGCGCCCGCCGCGAGGATCGTGCCGAAGCGGTCGGGGGCGCGTGCCGCGGTGCGGATCCCGATCACCGCGATCAACCCGAACAGCGCAACGACGAGCGCGGCACCGAGGAGACCCATCTCCTCGCCGATGACCGCGAAGATGAAGTCGGTGTGGGCGGCCGGGAGGAAGCGCCACTTGGACCGCCCGGCACCGAGACCGACACCGGTCCAACCACCGCTGCCGGTCGCGATGAGCGACTGCACCACCTGGTAACCGCTGGTCGTGCGCGCGTGCCACGGGTCGAGGAAGGCGAGGAGCCGGGCCCGCCGCCACGACACGACCGTCGCGAAGAGCGTGACGCCCGCGATCCCGATGCCACCGAGAGCGGCGAGGTGGCGGCCCCGCACCCCGCCGACGACGAGGGTCGAGATGACCATCACACAGATCACCATCAACGACGCCAGGTCGGGTTCGAACATCATCAGCGCGGCAATCCCGAAGAGCACGGTCACGATCGGTCGCACCGATCGCTTCCAGTTGTCCAACTCGTCGACGCGACGCGTGAGCACGTCGGCGCTGAACAGCAGGAGCGCAAACTTCGCGACCTCCGACGGCTGGAGCCGCAACTGTCCGTAACCGAGCCACCGCCGCGCCCCGTCGACCTTGATCCCGATCCCGGGTACCAGTACGACGAACAGGAGCGAGAACGAGACCACGAGGAGTGGAAGCGTGAGCCGGCGCAGCTTGTGGTAGTCGAACCGCGATGCGACCACGAATCCGATCGCGCCCGCGACCGTCCACATGATCTGGCGCTCGAAGAACCACCACGGGTTGCCCTTGTCGTCGATCGACTGCACGGACGATGCCGACAGGACCATGACCAGTCCCACCACGTTCAATACGACGACACCGAGCACGAGCAGGACCGAGTTCGGGGTCCGCATGGACTGCGATGCGGCCCACCACGCGCGGGCGCGGTCGAGGCGGCGGGGTGCTACCCGACCGGTCGCGGTACTCATCGGTCCATCTCGTTCGGGTCCATCTCGTTCGGGCCCATCTCGTTCGGGCCCATCTCGTTCGGGCCCATCTCGCCTTCGGCCAAGAGCGCCTCGACTTCGCGCCGAAAGTCGTCGCCCCGCTCGGAGTAACTGGAGTACCAGTCGAACGAAGCGCACGCGGGCGACAGCAGCACGACGTCGGCGGGCCGAGCCATGGCCGCCGCCTGGCGCACCGCGGCGCGCATGCTCGCCGCCCGGACCGTCGGCACGTGCGCGCCGAGTGCGGCCTCGATCTCCTCGGGGGTGTCACCGATGGTGACGACGCCGCGCAGTCGATCGGCGACGCTGGCCAGCGGAACGAGGTCGACCCCCTTGCTGTCCCCGCCCGCGAGGAGCACCACACTGGAATATCCCCGGACCGCGGCGAGGGTCGCGTGCGGGTTCGTCGCCTTCGAGTCGTCGACGTACTCCACACCTCCAGCCTTGCCGACCAGCTCGGTCCGGTGGTGGAGCCTCGTAAAACCCCTGACCGCCCGATCGATCGCGACGGCGTCCGCCGCCATCACCCGCGCGGCCGCGGCCGCCGCCGCGATGTTGGCCAGCTCGTGGGGCGCCATCCGAACGGTCTCGTCGAGTTCGAGGATCGAACTGCCCCGCTCGTCGACGAGCGTGAGCCCGGTCCACGAGATCGCACCCGGCCGGAACCCCGTCGCAGTGACGCCCACGACGCGCCCCGGCGCGCCACTCGCGAGTTCGGCGACGAGCGGATCGTCGAGGTCCGCCACCAACACATCGGTCGGGCGCTGATGACGGAAGGCGTTGCGCTTCGCCTCGACGTACGCGCCGAACGATCCATGCCAGTCGAGGTGATCGTCCGCCAGGTTCAGGAGCACCGCCACCGCGGGGGCAAAGGTGTCGGTGACCGAGTGCAGCTGGAACGACGACGCCTCGATCACCAGGATCTCGGCATCGGACTCCACCGCGTCGAGGGCGACCCGACCGATGTTGCCGACCGCTGGTGCCCGCATCCCCGCGGCCTCGAGCATGGCGCTGATCAGGGTGGTCACCGTCGACTTCCCGTTGGTCCCGGTCACCACCACCACGGGGACCTTCGCGGCCTCGACTGCAAGGTCGAGATCGCCGCGCACCACCACCCCGGCGGCGACCGCGGCGAGCATCGCCGGATGGCGCGGCACCACGCCGGGACTCGGGACCATCAGGTCGGTTGCCGCGAGGAGCGCCGACCAGTCGGGGCTGCCTTCGATGACGGTGACGCCCGCCGCCTCGGCCGCGGCCCGACGTTCGGCATAGGCGGCCTGACCCGGCCGTTCCTCCACCACCGTGACCGCGTCGCCTCGGGCTCGCAGCCAGTGGACGACGACCGCGCCCGTGGCCCGCAACCCGACGACCAATACCCGTTGCGCCACTAGCCGCCCACCCCGGGGATGCTCAGGAAGTCCGCGTAGAACAACCCGAGCCCGAGGGCCATGGCGAGACCGGCGAGGATCCAGAACCGCACGATGATCGTGGACTCGGGCCAACCCAGCAGTTCGAAGTGGTGATGGATCGGCGACATGCGCAAGACGCGCCGACCGAAGCCGCGGAACGAGATCACCTGCGCGATCACGCTCGCGGTCTCGAGCACGTAGAGACCACCGATGATCGGGAGGAGCAGTTGGGTGTTCGTGAGCAACCCCATGCCCGCCATCGCACCGCCAAGGGCGAGGGCACCGGTATCGCCCATGAACACCTTGGCCGGGGGCGCGTTCCACCACAGGAAACCCACGCACGCCCCCATGAGCGCGGCGGCGACGACGGTGACGTCGATCGACCCCGCGTTGAGGGCGCTGACGGTCGCGTCGCGCAAGTGATACGCCGAAGGGTGGCGGAACTGGGTGAACGAGATGACGACGAACGCGGCAAAGACCAGGGCGCCGGAACCCGCCGCCAGACCGTCGAGTCCGTCGGTGATGTTGACCGCGTTCGTGGTGGCGTACACGACCGCGATCGCCCAGAGGAACCAACCGACCGTCCCGAGATCCACACTGGGGATCGCGCGGGTGAAGGACAGGTGGGTGGAGACCTTCACGATCTCGAGGCTCATCGCGCCGAACACTGTGGCCACGAACACGAGGCCGAAGGTCTTGCCACGCTTGCGCAATCCGAGGTTCCGGGCCTTGCGGACCCCGAGGTAGTCGTCGACGAACCCCACCGCGAACAGCCCGAGGATCAGGACCCAGAGCGCGATCGCGGTGTCCGCGAACTTGATGGCCTCGGAGTTGATGTGTGCGTCGAGATACCCGACGAGCGCGGCACCGACGATCGCCACACCGCCCATCGTCGGAGTGCCGGCCTTCGCCCCGTGCGGGTGTGCCACCGGTCCGTCATCGCGGATCTGCGCGCCGATGTTGTGGCGCTGCAAGTAGCGGATCGCGAACGGCGTCCCGAGCACGGCAACGAAGAACGCAACCGCAACGGCCATGAGGACGGCGATCACGCGACCATCTCCCCGCCGAGCAGGGCCCGGGCCACGACCTCGAGCCCGATCGCCCGGCTCGCCTTCACCAACACCGCGTCGCCGGGTCGTACGAGTTCGGCCACGAGGCGTCGGGCCGACTCCGCATCGGTGGACCGATGCACCTCCACCGTGGGTGCAGCCGTGTCGGCCAGCGGACCGGTCTCGGCCCCAACCGCCACGAGCACGTCGACCCCGGCAGCCGCGATTGCGGCTCCGACCCGAGCGTGTTCGGATTCGCTCCACGGACCGAGTTCGCGCATGTCGCCGATGACCGCGATACGCCGACCGGTCACCGGCAGTCCGGCCAGCGCGCGCACGGCAGCGATCGTCGCCACCGGTGACGCGTTGTACGCGTCGTTCAGCACCGTGACCCCGCCGGCCGTCTCGTGCAGCTGCATCCGCCAGCCGGTCCCTTCGGCGTGGGCAAGCGCATCCACGACCGCGTCGAACGGCACCTCGAGATGGAGCGCGACCGCCGCGGCCTGTCCCGCGTTCATCGCCTGGTGGGCGCCGCGCACCGCGAGCCGGACCGGTCCGGACCCCCACGGTGTCTCCAGCCGGAACTGGGGCCGCAAGTCGCCGCCGACGATGACGTCGCGCACGCGGACGTCGGCATCGACCGTGGTCCCGACGCTGAGGATCGGGGCTGCGCTCCGGTGAAGTTGTCCAGCAGTCGCGGCACAGTCCGCCGAGATCACGGCCAACCCGTCGGCCGGCAGCGCGTCGAGCAGCTCACCTTTCACCGCCGCGATCCCCTCGGGCCCACCGAGGTGTTCGGCGTGGGCAATCCCGATGTTGGTGACGACGCCGACCTTCGGCGGCGTGATCGCGCACAGTTGCGCGATGTTGCCGGCGAACCGCGCCCCCATCTCGACCACCAGCATCTCCGTGATGTCCGGCGCGCCGAGGACCGTGAACGGCACCCCGATCTCGTTGTTGAACGAGGCCGGCGCGGCGTGGGTGCGGTGGCCGGGCCGCAGCGCGGCCGCGATCAGGTCCTTGGTCGAGGTCTTTCCCACCGATCCGGTGATACCGATCACGACTGCATCCAGCCGGCGGCACCCAACGGTCGCGACGCGCACCAGCGCGTCGCGCACGTCGTCGACCTCGACCGTGGGGACTCCCGGCACGGTGCGGTCCACGACCGCGAACGCGCTGCCGCGTCGCATCGCGTCGAGCACGAACTCGTGCCCGTCCCGATCTCCCCTCACCGCGACGAACACCTGGCCCGGTTCGAGGGTTCGGCTGTCGAAAGCGATGCCCTCGCCGACCCGGGCGTCGGCCTCGGGTCCGGCGCGGCGGCCGTCGGTCACGGAGACGATCCACGCGCGCGTCAGTTGCACACCGACTCCAGGAGTTCGGCCGCCACGACCCGATCGTCGAAGTCGACGGTCCGGTCCGCGAGCTGTTGCGTGGTTTCCGCACCTTTGCCGAGGAGCATGACGGTGTCGCCGGGCTGCGCCGATTCGATGGCCAACCGGATCGCGGTCCGCCGGTCCAACTCGCGGACGAACGAGACCCCGGCCTCGTGGAGACCCGCGGCCGCGGCGTCGGCGATGACCTCGGGATCCTCGGAGCGCGGGTTATCGCTGGTGAGCACCACGACGTCGGCGCCCCGCCCCGCCGCGACCCCCATCAACGGGCGCTTGATCGCGTCGCGATCGCCACCACAGCCGAAGACCGCGATGACCCGACCCGGCGTCACCGCGCGCGCTGCCCCGAGCGCAGTCGTGATGCCGTCCGGCGTGTGCGCGTAGTCGACGATCACGGCGATCGGCGTCCCCGGACCGACGGGCTCGAAGCGACCGGGTACCGAGCGCACCTCCGCCAGCCCGGCCGCGATGGCGGCGCCGTCGATGTCGAGTGCGAGTCCGGTGGCGGCCGCGGCCAATGCGTTCGCCACGTTGAACCGGCCGGGGAGTCCGAGCGCCACATCCTGGACCGCGTCGCGGAGCATCAGCCGGAACCGGGTCCCGCCGGCATCGGCCACCAGATCAGTAGCTCTCACGTCGGCATCGGGAGCGTCGATGCCGTACGAGATCACGTCGACACCAGTGGCGCGGACGCGCCGGGCGAGTTCGCGCCCACGCGCGTCGTCGAGGTTCAGTACCGCACGGGACGAGAACTCCGGCTCGAACAGTCGCGCCTTGGCGGCGAAGTAGGCCTCGAACGTGCCGTGGTAGTCGAGGTGCTCATGCGTGACGTTGGTGAGCACCACCGCGGCGAAGGTGGTGCCGTCGACACGGTGCTCGGCCAGCGCGTGCGAACTGACCTCCATCACCACGAACCCCGCGCCGCTCGTCGACAGCGCGGCCAGCGTGCGTTGGAGGTCCGAGGCTTCGGGCGTCGTGAAGGGATTGTCGGCCGTCGCACCTTCGAAGGTGACGCCGAGGGTGCCGATCACCGCGGGCCGTAACCCGACGGCCTCGGCGATCCCTTCCAGCAACGCGGCGGTGGTGGTCTTCCCGTTGGTTCCGGTGATCCCGACCACCGGCATGCGGCGCGACGGATCACCGTGGACGCGCGCCGAAACCGGACCCAACGCGCGCCGAACCGACGCCACGCGCGCCTGAGGCACCACGAAGGGCACGGGGCGCTCGACGAGCAGTGCGACGGCCCCGCGCTCGACGGCGTCACCGGCGAAGCGATGGCCGTCCGCGTGCGCGCCGACGACGCAGCCGAACAGGGAACCCGGCGCCACCGACCGGCTGTCGTGATGCACGTCGATCACGACGACGGGCGCGTCGTTGAACAGCTCGAGCACATCGGTGGCGTCCAGGAGGTCGTGCAGGCGCACGGGATCCTCTCGCTTACGGGACGGGCGTCGATACTGTACCGCCGCCCGATCCGTCGACCTGGCCCGATCGGCCGGCATCAGCCCCGATGCTCGCCGTCGGCTGCACGTGGAACAGGTGGAGCGCGTACTGCATGACCTTCGAGAACACGGGTGCCGCCACCGCGCCGCCGTGGACCTGGCCGTTCGCCCGCGGGTTGTCGAGCACCACGACCGCGGCGAAGCGCGGGGCCTCGGCGGGGGCGAACCCGGCGAAGCTCGCCATGTACTTGTACGGGATCGTGTAGGGCGCCTTCCGCGACGTTCCGGTCTTGCCCGCCACCGTGTAGCCCGGCACTGCGGCCTTGACCCCGGTGCCCTCGCTCACCACGCCGCGCAGCAGGTCGTTCAAGGTTGCCGCGGTCTGCGACGAGATCACGCGGTGCGGCTTCGGTGTGCCGTACCGGTGACGGTTGCCGTCGGCGTCGATGGTCGCGTCGACGAGGCGCGCGGGGTGACTCACACCACCGGCGGCCACCGTGGAGAAGACCCCGAGGGTCTGCATGGCCGTGGTCGAGATGCCGTAACCGATCGGCATGCTGCCCATGATCGACGGGTCGATGGTGTCGGGACCGTGCAAGAGGCCGGCCGACTCGTAGGGGAACTGGATCGCGGTACGGGCACCGAATCCGAACTCGCGCATCGTGCGGTCAAGCTTCCCGCGACCGATCTTCGCGGCGATCTCGATCGCTCCCACATTGGACGACTTCGCCAGGATCTCGCGGACGGTCCACGTGTTGCGACCGTGCGCCTCGTCGTCGGGGAAGACCTTCCCGCCGATGGTGATCGACGACGGCACCGAGAACGGAGTATCGACGGTGATGGCGCCGGACTCGAGCGCACCGGCAGCGGTGATCACCTTCGTGGTCGAGCCCGGCTCGTAGACGTCGGTCAGCACGCGGTTGCGCTCGTCGGTGGTCGCGGGGTGCGCCGGCACCGAACCCTTCCGCCCGTCGATGTTGACCATCATCACGACGTTGCCGGTCTTCACGTCGACCATCGCCGCCATCCCGGCGTCGGCCTTCGACCGCTCGACTTCGGACGTC
>JBDUBS010000137.1:0-3829 GCA_040003875.1 Acidimicrobiia bacterium
CGCTCAGTGCACCGCCGATCTTCTCGGAGCCGGAACGGTCGAAGTGGAGCGACACCCCGTGCCGGTTCGGGACCACGACCATCAGGTTCGGACTCAACCGCCACGGGCCGGCCGCGCCGGTGGCGTGCCAGTTCGGGAAGTACGAGGTGCGCACCACCACCGGGACCCCGGGCCGTGACACTCGGAAGCGGATCGCGTTGTCGGTCTCGTGGACGTGAGACACCGTGACCGCGGGCAGCGGCCGAACCGCCACCGAGGCGGCGCGGGCTGCGGTGGCTCGCGCCCAACTCGCCGGGCCGTCCGCCGCGAGCGGGCGGTCGAGCCGGGCGGGCTGATTCCACCAACCGGCCGCGACGCACTCCCAGTCACCGAGCTCGGGCCCCGGATCGGTGCCTTTCGGGAGTTGCGCGGCGCGACCGAAACATGCCGCCTGCGTGTCGGCGTGCGGTGCGACCACGATCGGCTCGTTTCGCAACGGCGCCACCAGCGCCGAGTTCCGCACCTCGTAGATCGACCAACCCTCGGGCGCTTGCCCGTCGAAGTCCTTCGACGTCGCGACGCGTCGAAGCCCCGTGTCCGCGTCCGCCGCCGCCTTGGCCGCCGCCGAATGGGCTGCGTAATACCGACCACCGAGCGCACGCAGGGCGCGGACGCCGTCGTGGAACGAACCGAGGTCGTGATAGTCGAGACCCCGCACCGGATTCGACGCGTTCCCCGAGGCCGACAATGGGGCGATCGCCATGAACACGTACGGCGTGCTCGCAGCAGACTCGTAGTACAGCCCTTCGAAGGACTGGATGCGGCCGTGGGTCCAGTACGGCAGGAGCATCAACGCGAGCGGGGTCCCGTACGCGTCGATCGAGCCGCCGCCCTCCCACAGCAACCGGCCCGGCGGCAGGCGATCGACGGTGTCGATGAGCGCGCGGTACTCGCCGTACTGCTTCTGGACGTGGGCCTTGGCGAGGGGGTCGTGAGGGCGAGCCGCGTTCTCGTACCCGGTCTCGTTCCACGCCACCCAGTAGGGGATGAACCCCCGCCGGCCGAAGCTGAACGCGATCCCGGTGGCCACGAGGACGGCCGTGACGGACACGATGGTCGCGGTGGTGACGATCCGGTACGTCCGACCCGCCTCCGCCGTCGAGAAGTCGTAGCCCTCCTCGGGTCCGGGTGGTGACCCCACCCAGAGCCGACCGAACTCCCCGCTCAGCCGCCGGATGATCTCCGCGGCGCCGATCGCGGCCATGAGAAAGCAGCCCAGGTAGACGAAGGGCAGGAATCGCAGGTTCCATGCGTGGAGTTCGGGCCAGTAGCGGAATACGGCGGCGAAGATGAGCGTGATCGCAGCCACCACCAACGTGGCCCGGTCTCGGAACGCGAACGCGAACGCCAGACCCACGAGCGCCAGCACGTAGACCCAGATGAACTCGTCGACGACGAGGTAGTTCATGTATTCGGTGATCTTGGTGTACCGCATGTTCGCCGTGTAGCCGAACGTCGCAACGAGCGGGACCGACCAGAATGCCGTCAGGAGCACACCGACGGTCCCGATGGCGCCGGCGCGGGCGAGCACCGGACCCCACGACGGGCGTCGCATCGTGAGCGCCGCGCCGACGATCACCACCGCACCGACCCCGACGAACATCCCGACGACCACGTGCGAGAGCACGGTGGCCGCGAGCAGCACCGCCGCGAGCCAGCTGCGCCTTCCGGTCCGCACCGAGAACGCGAGGGCGCCGAGGGCGAAGAGACCGAGGGCCAGCGCGAACGAGAACGAGTACTCCCCCGCCAGTGCGCTGACCAGCGTGCCGCCCATGATCCGCTGGTTGAACTGCACGTTCGCCATCTCGGAACCCGCCGGCGCCAAGGTTGCGACGCCCTTGAAGAAGAGGAAGGCGACCGCCGCCACGGCGCTCAGTTCGGGCGCGGGTCGCCGGAGCCTCAGTCCCCGGGCGAATGCATAGGCCCCGGCCGGGATCGCGACCGGCCCGATCGCGGTCGTGAGTTTCAACGCCACGTTGTACGGCAGGAACACGTCGAGGAACACGGTGACGAGCGCCGGGAGCGGGAAATAGAACTGGCCGGCCGGGAACCCGCCGAACCAGTCGTTCGACCACCCCGAGACCCGGAAGTCGCCGAGCAGGTGGTCCCGCACATAGGCCGGGAACCAGACGTGCGCGCCGAGATCGCCGCCGTTGGGCGTGGTGTTGCGCAGGAGGAACCGCGGGTCGAGCGTCCAGAGGACGATGCCGCAACACGCGACGACCACCAGCACGCCCAGCGCTCTCCATGTGGCGCTGAGATCGGTATCGGCCGGTGGGATCGCGCGATCTTCGGCAGTCGGGAAGGTCGAGGCGGGTCGGAGGGTCGGCGCGTCGAACGGCACGGTCACGGGTTCGAGCGCCACCCTCTCAGCATGCCAGGCCGTCGGGCGCCACCCGAGTCGCGGAGATGCCGTTCGCGACCGGGCCCGGACCGATGCCGAGGGGGGTCCCATCGGGACCCCCCTCGGTGCACTCGGGCACTTCCACTCCGCGAGTGGGTGCTGGGGCCGTCATCCCCGCACCCGTGGTGGTGCGCCCCAGTTCTGTGTCTGGCTGAGTTCGCTATCGCTGTCGGGCCAACTCGAGTACGTGGTCGAGGGAGAGCGGGCCGTCCGGCGAGCTCCAGTGCCGCGCCTCGCAACGGCCGCAGCTGTGGAACAGCACGTCCTCGCCGGCGATCGTCATCCGGATCTCGACCATCCCCTGCCTGGCACACCGACTGCACTGCATCTCGTTCTCCTCCTGGGTGGTTGCCCTTGTGATGATGATGTCGACGGTTCGGGCGAATTTTCTGGAGGATGATCACGGGATGACGAGGGATGATTCGAGGGATGAGGACCGCGTTTGTGCTGGTCAAAGGCCCGAGAGCAGGACCACGGCCGTGAACAGGTTGAAGCCCGCGTGGATGAAGATCGACTGCGAGAGCTCACCGGTGCGCACCGCGCGGATCCCCGAAACCACCCCGACGAGGGCCAACGGCGCCAGCAGCGTGATTGCGTTCGGGTCGACGAGGTGCACGGAGGCGAACACGGCGCTACTGACCAGCACCGATGTCGGGGCACCCCACCGCCGCAACAGGCCCCGGAGCAGCAGCCCACGGAAGAGCAGTTCCTCGGCGATCGGCGCCGCGACGACCACCGCGACTGCACCGAGCACCTTCGCGGTCGGCGCGGAGTGTTCGAGGGCGCGGGCCACGTCCTGCTGGGGTTCGGACCCCGCGACGAGCGTGAGCAACTCGACCGCCCCGATCGCGATGCCCTGCACCAGGACTCCGACGAGGAGCCACGGGGCGTCGGCCCACCGGATCCGAAAACCGAAGTCGGCGAACAGTGAGCCCCGACCTTTGGCCCGGGCGAGGGCCAGCAGGATCGCCGCCGTGAAGACGGCGCTCGCGGCGGTCACTACCGCAATGTCGATCGCGTCCGCTGCGTAGTGGGTCCCACCGCCCCGGGCCCCGATCACGATCGTGCCGGCCACGATCTGGCTCACGATCACTGCCGGCCAGGCCCACGCGAAGTCGCCCAGACCCCAACGGATCCTCGTCGGCGCGGCGGTCATCGGCGTGAGCATAAGAGGCCGCGCCGGACTCTCGGTACGACTGGTGCAGGCGGAATCTCTTCGCCACCCGACGGGTTGGCGAGAAGCGACCGGGACCCGGACCGCTCCGGGCCATAACATTGCGTTCCGGCCTTCATCGTGTTCCGGCCCGCCCCGATCCAGGAGCCCCCCTCCGTCGTGAGTACCCCACCGCCAGACCGGCCGCCCACCCGACCCGATCGGCCGACCGG
>JBDUBS010000148.1:0-3823 GCA_040003875.1 Acidimicrobiia bacterium
CGACGAGGGGACGCTCTCGGTCCTCAAGCACTGCACCGACCTCGTGCTCGTCACCTCGACCGACGTCCCGAGTGTGCGGGCGACCCGCAAGGAGGTCGAGATGCTCGACCTGCTCGGGCTCAAGAACCAGACCCGCCACTTCGTGGTGAACCGGGCCGACGCCCGCGTCGGGCTCCCGGTCTCGGAGGTTGAGGCGACCATCGGGATGCAGGCGGACGTCACCGTCCCCAGCTCGCGAGCCGTTCCCGTCTCGGTCAACCAGGGCACCCCGGTGCTCGTGGCCGACCGGCGCTCCAACGTCGGTGAGGCCTTCGCGAGCCTCGTGAGCCGATTCGAACCGACCGCGAGCGTGGAGCCGGGCTTCTTCCGGCGCACGCTGACCCGAACCAAGGAGACCCGATCGTGAGCCTGAGTGACCACCTGCGCGCCGCGGCGACCCAGGACACGAACGACGAACAGTCGACCGAGTCGGCTCGGCCGAGCGACCCGATCGCGGCCCTCAAGGCCCGCTCCCGCGACGCGCTCCTCGCTCGTCTCGGCAACCGGCTCTACGACGCATCGCTCTCGCCGACCCAGCTGAACCAGCAGGTCGTGGACGAGCTCGGCAAGGTGCTCGAGGACGAGGTCGTCCCGCTCACCGCGACCGAGCGGTTGCAACTCGTCGCCGAGATCAGCGACGACGTCCTCGGGTACGGCCCGATCGAGCGATTCCTTCTCGACCCGACCGTCACCGAGATCATGGTCAACGGCTGCGACGCCATCTACGTGGAGCGTGCGGGCAAGCTGCACCGCACCGACGAGCGTTTCGGCTCCGACGCCCGGTTGCGTCAGGTGATCGACAAGATCGTCGCCGCGGTCGGCCGCCGCATCGACGAGTCGTCCCCGATGGTGGACGCTCGCCTCGCCGACGGTTCCCGGGTGAACGCAGTCATCCCGCCGCTCGCCGTGGACGGTCCGGCCCTCACGATCCGCAAGTTCGCCAAGCACCGTCTGCAGACCCCCGACCTCATCAACTTCGGGACGCTCACGCCCGAGTCGGCTGAGTTCATCTCGGCCTGCGTCGCCGGTCGCCTGAACATCATGATCAGCGGCGGTACCGGCACCGGGAAGACGACGCTCCTCAACGTGATGTCGTCGATGATTCCGAACGACGACCGCATCGTCACCATCGAGGACGCCGCCGAGCTCCAGCTCGACCAGGAACACCTCGTGCGGCTCGAGTCCCGGCCCGAGAACATCGAGGGCCGGGGTGGTGTCGCCATCCGCGACCTCGTCCGCAACGCGCTCCGCATGCGGCCCGACCGCATCATCGTCGGTGAGGTGCGTGGCGCCGAGACCCTCGACATGCTCCAGGCGATGAACACCGGCCACGACGGCTCGCTGTCGACGGTCCACGCCAACTCGCCACGGGACGCGTTGTTCCGCCTCGAGACGATGACCCTCATGGCCGGCATGGACCTGCCGCTGCGGGCGATCCGGGACCAGATCGCTTCGGCGCTCGACCTCGTCGTCCACCTCAGCCGCTTGCGTGACGGTTCCCGGCGGGTCACCCAGATCTCCGAGGTCGCGGGCGCCGAGGGCGACGTCGTGAGTCTCTCGGACCTGTTCGCCTTCGACTACTCGGCCGGACTCGACGACGAAGGCCGCCACCGCGGCTCGCTGGCGCCGACCGGTCTCCGCCCCGGTTTTGCGGAGCGGCTCCGGGATGCCGGCATCGAGTTGCCGGCCCGACTGCTCGGCATCGGTTCGTCGAACCTGGCGCGTCCGGGGGCCCGGCGATGACCGTCACGGCCGCAGCCACCGGCGGATCGTGGATGCTCGTCGCCGGCGCGGCCGCGGTCTTCGTCGCCTTCTTCCTCGTCGTCGCCGCGATCACCCTTCCGGGCGTCCGGCGCCGGCGGCTTGCCCAGGAGCTCGCGGTTCCGACCGAGGCTTCGAGTCGCTCGCAGATGTCGAACCTCGGCGTCAAGGCCACCGAGTTCGCCGAGCGAGGACTGGCCAAGCACGACCGTGAACACGTGCTCGCGACGGCACTCGAACGGGCGGGCATGGACGTGTCCGCACCCGAGTACATGCTGCTGAGCGTGATGATCTCACTCGGCGCAGCTGCGGTCGGCGCCATGATCGGTGGCCCGGTGGTCGCACTCATCGCGATCGGGCTCGCCGTCACCGCCATGGTCATGACCGTGTCGATGAAGTCGGCGAAGCGGCGCAAGGCGTTCGACGAGCAGCTGCCCGATGCGCTGGCGCTGATCGCCGGCGGACTCCGGGCGGGGCACAGCCTGCCCCAGGCGATCGACGCCCTGGTCCAGGAAGCCGAATCGCCGACCTCGGACGAGTTCCGGCGGGCGCTCTTCGAGACCCAGCTGGGTCACACGCTGCCGGTCGCACTCGCCGGAGTCGCTGCTCGGGTCAAAAGCGAGGACTTCGACTGGGTGGTCCAGGCGATCGACATCCAGCGCGAAGTCGGTGGCGATCTGGCCGCAGTGCTCGACAACGTGACCCGGACGATCCGGGACCGGTCGCGCCTGCGCCGTCAGATCGACACGCTCACGGCGGAAGGTCGCCTCTCGGCGATCGTGCTCCTCGCCCTCGCGATCGTGATCTTCCTGTTCCTGTCGGTCGCGAACCCCTCGTACGTGGCGGATCTCACGCATACGTTCGCCGGGACCGTCATGCTCATCGCCGGCGGCGCGCTCATGGTCGTCGGCGGACTCTGGCTGCGGCGGATCACCCGCCTCGTGTTCTAGGAGACGCTCGTGCCTGTCGAAGTGTTCGTGTTTGCCGGCCTCGTCATGAGCGCCATCGGGATCGTCGTCTGGGCGCTCCGGGGCGTCAACGTCGACGTCCCCGCCCGTCAACGGAAGCTCGTGCGGGCCAACCTCGGCCCCAGCACCTCGACCGCGCCGGACATGCGCGAGGTCGTGCTCGCCCAGCCGGTGTGGGAGCGGCTCGGCGTGCCCGCGATGCGCAAGGGTTCGGACCTGGCCCGCCGCCTGACTCCGAGCGGACTCCTCGACGCACTCGAGCAGCGGCGCAACTACGCCGGGCTCGGCGCCAACTGGACGCTCGAGCGGTTGCTCGCGACCAAAGCACTCCTCGGTGTGACCGGTCTGCTGCTCGGCCTCCTCGTGTTCCTCCCGAACCCGACGAGCTTGAACTTCCTCGGCGCAATGCTCCTCACCGCGGTCGGGTTCTTCGCGGTCGACCTGGTCATGAACTCCAAGGCGCGGGAACGGCGCACGCTCATCGAGCAGGCGTTCCCGAACACCGTCGACCAGATCACGATCTGCGTCGAAGCCGGGCTCGGACTCGACGCCGCGATCGCCCACGCCGCCCGGACCGGTCGTGGTCCGCTCGCCGGCGAGTTGGAGCGGGTGCTCCAGGACATCCGCACCGGTCTCGGCCGCCAGGCGGCGCTCGAGGCGTTCGCCGAGCGGGTCGACGTCCGTGATGTGCGTCACTTCGTGAGCGCGGTCGGCCAGGCCAACCGCTACGGCGTGCCCATCGCCGAGGCCCTGCGGATTCAGGCGCTCGAAGGCCGGGAACGCCGCAAGAGCCGGGCCGAGGAGCGGGCACAGAAGATGACGGTGAAGGTCCTCTTCCCGCTGATGTTCTGCATCCTGCCTGCGCTCTTCATCGTGATCCTCGGCCCCGCGGCCCTCCGGATCGCGCACCTCTCACTGGCCCACTGACCGTCGCCGGTCGGCCCGGGTGTTGGTCCGGGCCCCGGATCAGTCGTCGTCGTCGTGGTCACCGTCGTGGCCGTGCGGAGTGCGGTGGTGGTGGTTGCGGACGAGCCAGACGTCGGAGCCGAAGGGCT
>JBDUBS010000650.1:0-3813 GCA_040003875.1 Acidimicrobiia bacterium
CCGTCACGTCGCGAGCATTGATCACGACCCCGTGCACAGAGGGGTCGTCGAGGAGGTTCGTCGCGATGCCGTCGAGCCAATGCCAGCTCCCGTCACCGTGACGTACCCGCATCGCGAACTCGGCCGTGCCGCCCGGCGTCTCCAGCGCGTGCGCGACGGTCGTCCTGAGATCCTCGATGAATCGCGTATCAATGAGACTTGCACGACCACTACCGAGCAGCTCCTCCGGCGTGTAACCGAGTACCTCGGTGCACGACGGACTCGCGTAGGTCACCGTGGCTCCCGGCTCGACGACGAACACAAGATCGGACGAGCTCTGCACGAGGGCCCGGAAGCGACGTTCTCGAATATCGGTTCGCGAGGCAGCCGCTTCGTTCTCGACGAGCGCCGAACGCAGCGACCGGTACGAGAAGACGACGCCGATCGCGGCGAGCGCGGCGAGTCCGTGGACTTCGGGGACGGGAATCAGCGTCGGCACCCATCCGAGCGCGATGAACCCTTCACCGATCGCCAAGAAGGAGAGGTTCCAGGCCAGCACCGCCCTTTCGGCCGATGACCCGACCACGGCCAAGGTCTCCTGGCCTACGAGCACGGTGCCGATCGCGAGGGCAGGTCCCCACCCGGTCGCGTAGATCGTTGCCGTCACGACGACGGCCTGAGTGGCGATGCGCGTGTGCATCTGGAGGCGGCCGGGCGACCTCCGCCACCACGCGTCACAGCCGATCGCCAGGACTTCTCCGCCGACGAGCAGTATCGGGATCAGCCAGACGGGTGTGTTCGAGACGAGGCCGATCTCGCGCAGCGCGAGGATCGCGATCGCGGCGGAGGGCGCCATGAAGAGGACCGAGTAGAAGTGTTCGCCACGGAACGCGCGGGCGCGCGAAGGGTCCGAAATCACCTCAGACTCATCGACCCGAGTTCGATGTCGCTGAAGGCTGGATGGACGCTCACCCTGCGAGTCGGTTCGGGGCGGAAACTCGGCGGATTGGCCGGAGCGTCGCGTCCGAAGCAAGTGCAACAATGGGGCGTGTCTTTCGACGCCGAGGTCAGCCCCGTGGAGGCGAACGTGGTTCCCTTGTTCGTCCTTGCCGGAGCCGAGGTCCCGCTCGTCGAGGCCCTGAATGACGGAATTGTCGTTGCGGATGTGGACAATCGCATCCTGTACGCCAACCAGGCGGTCGCGAATCTCCTGGGCTGGGACCCCGCCGCGCTCGTCGGCCAGCACGTCACCGTGCTCGTTCCTGAGCGGCTCCGGTTCGCCCATGCGTCGGGGTTCGCCCGTTACTTCGAGACCGGGAAGCCGCATATCGTCGGCAAGCCGACGCGAGTGCCGGCGCTGCGCCGTGACGGCACCGAGCAGTCGGTTGAGCTCGTACTGTCGATGCTGAAGCTGGCCGCCGGGGGTGAACTTGCGGTGGCGACGCTGCGCGACGTCGCGGATCGTGTCGACCTCGAGCGCCAGACCGCGCTCGCACATCATCTGCTCAGTCTCTTCGTGGACGCGGCCGAGGAGGATGACCTTGCCGAGCACGTGGTGGCCGTGCTGGGCGAGGAGCTCGATGCTGCCTTCGTGGCGCTCTGGCTTCCCGTCGACGACGGCGACGCACTCGAGTGCGCGTCGCTTTGGCGAAGCCCAATGGTTGCCGGAGTGACGCTGGAGGCGGCGACGCGCGGGCAACGGCTGAACGCCGGTGTGGGGTTGCCCGGTCGTGTGTGGCGCCAGGGCGAGCCCCTGTGGATCGTCGACGTCACCGAGGATGCGAACTTCCCCCGGGCTGCAGCAGCTCGCGTCGACGGCCTTCGATCGGCCTTTGCGGTCCCGATTCGGAACCGCTCCCGCACCTTGGGCGTCGTGGAACTCTTCTTCCCCGAGCGTCGCGCTCCGGAACTCGCACTGCTCGACACGATGACGGTCATCGGCGCCCGCCTCGGCGAGTTCCTCGACCGCCGACATCTCGAAGCCGAGAACCGTCTGATCGCAGAACGCGAACGAGCCGTCGCCCGCGTGCTTCAGGAGAGCCTGTTGCCACCGACGACGCCCTCGATGCTTGACGTCGACATCGGCATCGGCTTCCACCCCGGTGGCGAGCTCGTCGTCGGCGGCGATTTCTACGACTGCTTTCCGATCGACGAGACCCGTGGAAGTGAAACGTGGGGCCTTCTCATTGGCGACGTGTGCGGCACCGGACCCGCCGCGGCCGCGGTCACCGGGCTGGTTCGTCACAGCGTCCGTGCGCTCGCGCGTACGGGTATGGCGCCCGGCGACGTGCTGTCCCACGTCAACACTTCTCTCCTCGACCCCACGGCCAGCGACGGACGCTTCTGCACGTGTCTCTTCGGAATCGTTGCGCGGGATACGGGGGGTCGGATTCGCATTCGCGTGGCCAACGCCGGTCATCCATCTCCGATCGTGCGTCCTGCGACGACGCCTGCGTACGACGTGCCCGTGAGCGGGCCGTTGCTGGGTGTGATTCCTTCGGTCACCCTCGACGACTACCTGCTCGTGCTCGGGCCCGGCGACACGCTGATCGCGTACACCGACGGAGTGACCGAGGCGCGCCGTGATTCCGAACTCTTCGGCGACGAGCGACTCCGTGACCTCATCGACGCCCATCGCCAGAAGGGCGCCCATGATCTCGCACGCACGATCCTCACCCAGGCCCGTTCTTTCGCGTCTCGACCCTGTGACGACATGGTGGTTCTGACCATCCGCGCCCGGTCGTCCGAGCCACGCGACCACACCGACGGAACGCTCGGCAGTGGTACCCTCGAACCATGAACGTCGACATGGACGTCCCGGTCGATGCCGGACATGTCGTGGGGTTTTACGTCGATGACGACGAGTTGACGGGTACCGTCAGCGAGTATCTCGGCGAAGCGCTCCGCGACGGGGGGACCGCGATCGTCGTAGCGACGCCGGAGCATCGCGCCTCACTGCACCAGGCCCTGTCGTCGGATCTTTCGGTCGGCGCGGTGCGGCAAGAGGGGCGCTACCAGTCGCTCGATGCCGCTACCTGTATCCGAGCATTCATGCGCGGCCGGCCCGATGCGGCTGCGTTCGCCGCGCGCTTCGAACCCGTCCTCGCCGGAGCGGTCGGGCCGGTCCGAGTGTTCGGCGAGATGGTGGCGCTCCTCTGGGCCAGCGGGCAGGTCACCGAGGCGATTGAAGTCGAGTCGCTGTGGAACGATCTCGCGTCCCGACTCGATTTCGAACTCTTCTGCGCGTATCCGGTGTCGATCATCGAAGGCGCGGGCAGTCTCGCGAACGGCAAACGAGTCTGCGACCAACACGCGCGCACCATCGCCCTGGGGTCGGAGCCGCTCGACGTGCAGATCGACCGGTCGCAAGCCAGTTGTGTGTTCGTCCCGGTTGCGGCCACGCTGCCCAGCGTCCGCCGTTTCGTCCGTGAGGTTCTGCTCGCGTGGCATTTCGACGCGGAGGTCGAGGTATCCGCACTCATGGGCTCGGAACTCGCTACGAACGCGATCCTCCATGCCAGGTCTCCATTTCGCGTCTCGATCCAGAGGGATTCGTCGGATATCACGATCTCGGTTCGGGACGCGTCGATGACGCTTCCGGCGCGAAGGAATCCGGGACCACGAGAGGTGGGTGGCCGCGGGCTCGGCCTGATCAGCGAGATGGCGGATGCATGGGGCACCCAGCAGGAGTCCGACGGCAAGACGGTATGGGCCACGTTGGCGGGGCGGGTTCCGGGATCCTGAGCGCATCGGCATCGCCGGGGGGCGGATCTTCGGTCCGGCGCTCCCGACGCTGACGGTGAACGTTCTCACCGACGACGGGTCGGAGTTCCC
>JBDUBS010000613.1:0-3804 GCA_040003875.1 Acidimicrobiia bacterium
CCACTTGACAGATCCGCACGAAGGCGTCAGCCCTGCGTTGGGCGGGGGTGCGGTCGTCGGTTTCGGAGGGTTGGTCGGTGAATGCATGGAGGGCGGTGGTGACGGTCTCGGCGGCGACGTTCGAGAACTCCCCCGAAATGGTGGTCCGACCTTCGAGGACTCGGGAGAGGCGTAGGCCGTCGGGTTCGACCGGCAGGGTCCCATCGGCGCGTGCCAGTTGCCGGAATGCTTGCGCGGCTCGTCGGACTGCACCGATCGGATCTGGTGCTGGGTCAGCGTGCGCGAGTTCGGGCATGAAACGTCCTGATGGCCGCGCCCAGTTCGCAGGTGCGCGGAGGGTGATTTCGGTGCTCGAATATATCCGAACGGGTGTTCGTTGACAAGCAGAATCCCCATATTTATCAAGGGTTTCCTGCACCTCTACGGTATCGATCAGCGTCGGATTTCTCTCACTCGACCAGGCCGGCCTGGTCACCCCGGAGGCGCGAATCGACGGCGGTAGCGGCACCAGAAGACCGGCGGCGACGGAGCGGCCGACCGCGCCGGACTCAGCTCCCCCAACCGCGGCCGGGCGCGGTGCGGACCGCTGCGGTCTCATCGGGCCGGGCGTAATCGTCCTCGATGCGGTAGGTGGTGCCGATCTCCGGTGTCGAGACTTCGAGCACGTCGCAGTCGGTGATACCGACGAGTCGGTGACGCTGACCGATGGCGCACGAATAGCCGAGCCCGGGTTCCAGCTCGGTCTCGATCAGGGCGCCGGTGCCGTCGTCCCACACCACCTTCGCTTGCCCACCCATCAGGAACCACGATTCCTGCTTCTCGTCGTGGACCTGGAGTGAGAGGCGAGCACCAGCGACGACGTGGAGCACCTTGCCGACGTAGGGCCGATCCACTGGGGTCCAGTGGATCTCCCACCCCCACGGTTTCTCGACCCGACGGGCCTCACCCGTGGTCACGAACGTCGACGGATCAGCGATGAACGGAAACTCGGTCACGCTGTCAGCTTCTCGCCAGGAGATTTTTCAGCGTGGCGATCGCGGGGATCGGGCCCGGGTCCACGTCGTTGTCGAGCGCCAGGTAACAGCTGACCCAGTCGCCGACGTACATGAGGTCGAGCAGATGCGCGAGCCGACCCTCACCCTCGGACCGGACCTCGAGGATCTGGACCACGCACTCCTCGACCTGCTCGCGCACGCCGGCGAAGCGGGGCGTGAGGCGCTCGTGCTCGAACCCGTGGCGCAACTCGATCAGGGTCAGGAGCTGGCGGGTGACGTCACCGTGCTGCCCGAACCCGCAGATTTCGTTGTGATCCAGCTCGGGGTGGGTGTTCCAGAAGGCGGGAGCCTTCGCGTTCTCGTTGACGTCGGACTTCCAACGCATCGCGGCCACCGCGCCGAGCGCGCCGCCTCCGTACACCAGCGGGATGGTGCGCCCGATCTTGCGCGCGAGCAGCCGCGCCGGGTTGGCGTCGCCAGCAACCGTCGGGACACATGCGTCGCGCCGCCGTGCGAGTTGGTCCTGCGCCCCGACGAGCAGATCGTGGGCATTCGGGAGCAGGCCCATCCGGAAGAGCGTCACGAACAACGGCGCGACGAGCGCGCCGAGGGCCGCCCGAGGCATGTAGCCGGGCGGGCATTCGACGTGCACGCCACCGGCACCCGCCACGAGTTCGGCGAGCGCGCCGCCGCTCGAGATCGCGATCACCTGGGCGCCGGCCTCGAGTGCGCCGGTCGTCATCGACAACGTCTCCTCCGTGTTGCCGGAGTACGAGACGGCGAAGGCGAGGGTATGGGGTCCCACGAATGCCGGCGTGCGGTACTGCTTCATGACCGTGACCGGCACCGGCAGCGTCCCGTTCGCCACCGCGGCCAGTACGTCGCCCGCGATTCCCGAGCCCCCCATGCCGAGCACCGCGATGTTGCGGATCGCATCCCCGGCCGGTAGGGCGTCGGGGGTGAGCACCGCCGCGGCGGTGGCGTGGGCCGCGGTCAGCTGTTCGGGCAGGCCCGCGACCGCGTCGAGAAATCCGAGCGTGTCCGTCACCGGGGTCGGACCCCGGTCACGCGTCGAACGTGGGGCGGATGCCTTCAGCGGCTGCCTTCGCGACGAGCCGATCGTGCTCCGCGTCGTCGACGGTCTCGGCTTCATCCACCAGCATGATCGGGATGTCGTCACGGATCGTGTAGCGCCGCTTCAACCGCGGGTTGTACAGCGCGGCTTCGTCGTCGAAATAGAGCAACGGGCCCTTGTCGTCCGGGCACGCCAGGATCTCGAGCAACTGCGGATCGAGGGCCACTGTGATTCTCCTCAGGATTGCGCGCGTATGAGCGCGAGGACTGCTTCGGTATGAGCATCGCACGCGGCACGGTCGGCCGCTTCGAGGTTCAGCCGGAGCAACGGTTCGGTATTGCTCGGCCGGAGGTTGAACCACCAGTCGCCGAGATCCACGGTCAGTCCGTCGAGGCGGTCCTGTTCCGCCCCGGTGAAGTGCTCGGCCACCGCGTCGATGACCGCGTGTGGGTGGTCCACGGTGGTGTTGATCTCGCCCGACGCCGCGTAACGCTCGAATGGCTTGCGGAGTTCGGACAGCGGCACGCCCGCAGTCGACAGTGCTTCCAGGACCACCATGGCCGCGATCGAACCGGAGTCGGCGCGCCAGTTGTCACGGAAGTAGTAGTGGGCCGAGTGCTCGCCGCCGAAGATGGCGTCGGTCTCGGCCATCACCTGCTTGATGAACGAGTGACCCACCCGCGTCCGCACCGGCTTGCCGCCGTTCTCGAGGATGACCTCGGGCACGGTCTTGGAGCAGATCAGGTTGTGGACCACGGTCCCACCCGGGGTGCGGGCGAGCATCGTCTTGGCGACGATCGCCGTGGTCGTCGAACCGGACACCGGTTGGCCCTCGTTGTCGACGAGGAACACACGGTCCGCGTCGCCGTCGAAAGCGAGGCCGACGTCGGCGCCGGCGTCGAGCACCGCCTGTTGCAGGGCGACGAGGTTCTCGGCCTGGATCGGGTCGGCCGGGTGGTTCGGGAACGTGCCGTCGAGCTCGCCGAACAGGACCGTCAGATCGAAGGGAAGGCCTTCGAACACCTTGGGCACCACGAGACCGCCCATGCCGTTCGCGGTGTCGGCGACGATCAGCAGCGCGGCGAGCAGGCTCGGGTCGGCAAAGGACCGCACGTGGACCGCGAAGGCGTCGAGCATCGACCGCTGGTGCACCTGCCCGCTCTCCTCGGCCCGTTCGAGCAGTCCCGATGCGACCGCGTCCTTGATCTGGACCAAGCCGGTCGACTCGCCGATCGGAGCGGCGCCGGCCCGACACAGCTTCACGCCGTTGTACTGCGCGGGATTGTGGCTCGCGGTGAACATCGCGGCGGGCGCGTCGAGCGTGCCGGCGGCGAAGTACACGAGGTCGGTCGAGGCCAGGCCGACGTTGACGACATCGGCACCGGCCATGGTGGCGCCTTCGATGAACGCGTCGCTGAGCGGCACCGACGACGGTCGCATGTCGTATCCGACGACGACCGTCGACGCGCCGGTGAACCGAACGAAGGCGTTGCCGATGCGCTTGGCGACGCCTTCGTCGATTTCGTCCGGGTATACGCCGCGAACGTCATAGGCCTTGAAAATTGTGTCGAGCGAATCGCCCACGATCGAGCCTCGAGGCTCCTCACCGTCCTCGGGACGGGACGGTCATGGTAGCGCCGCCCGTCATTCCCGTCCGGGTCGATGGACTCGCGGCTTTCGCGGCTTTGCCTGGTCTCACACACTCTCCGACGCTTCGAGCGGCGAGGGCGCCAC
>JBDUBS010000337.1:0-12824 GCA_040003875.1 Acidimicrobiia bacterium
GACGCATGGACGGACCCCGAACACTGATCGATCGTTTGGTGCGAGCCACGAACGATCACGATGTCGATGCCGTGGCGGGATGCTTCGCGCCCGAGTACGAGAACGAGACACCGGTGCATCCGGCGCGCAGTTTCCGGGGACGGGCGCAAGTCCGCAAGAACTGGGAGCAGATCTTCGCGGCGGTACCGGACATCCGCGCCGAGGTCATCGCTTGCGTCTCCAGCGGTGACGAGGCCTGGACCGAGTGGGAGATGAGCGGAACACGCAGTGACGGCACCGCGCACCGGATGCGGGGAGTGATCGTGTTCCGGGTGGTGGACGACCTCGTGCAGGCCGCCCGCTTCTATCTCGAACCGGTCGACGCCGCGACCGGAACGGTCGACGACGCGGTCATCGCGCAGGTGGTGCGCGGATGATCCTGGTAGCCGGCGGAACCGGTCGCCTCGGGTCGCGGGTGGTGCTGCAGTTGGCCGCGCAGGGGCTCGAAATGCGTGTGCTCACTCGCGACGTTGCCCGCGCCGAGCACCTTCGTGACCGTGCCGAGATCGTCGTCGGTGACGTCACCGATCGCGCGGCGGTCGACGTCGCGATGGCCCGCGTGGACACGGTCGTCTCGGCGGTGCAGGGGTTTGCGGGTCCCGGCCGAGTGAGCCCGGAATCGGTCGACCACACCGGCAACGTGCATCTCGTCGACGCGGCCACCATGGTCGGCGCCGACGTGGTCATGGTCTCGGTCGTCGGTGCGGCACCCGACCATCCGATGGATCTCTTCCGGGCGAAGTACGCCGCCGAGCGGTACGTGCAGGGGAGCGAGGTCGGGTGGACGATCGTGCGTGCGACCGCCTTCGTCGAGCTGTGGGCCGAGATCCTCGCGAAGGGCATTGTCTTCGGGAAGGGTGACAACCCGATCAATTTCGTCTCGGTCGACGACGTCGCGGCGGTCGTCGCTCGGACCGTGACCGATACCGAGACCCGAGGATCGATCCTCGAGGTGGGCGGACCGGAGAACGTCACCATCAACGAGCTCATGGCGATGCTCGCAGAGGTATCCGGGGGGCCCGCCAAGGTGCGTCACCTCCCGCGTGCCCTGCTCCGGGTGATGGCTCGGATCAACCGGCAACCGCGAGCCGCACTCGCGATGGACACGATCGACATGACGTTCGACCCCGCCGCCGCCCGTCGGTACCCGCATCTGGCGATGACCGATCTGACGACCGCACTGCGCGGGATGTGGCCGGCGGCCGTGTGATCGGTCGGTGGAGTTGGTCGGGCAGGTCAGTCGGGCACGTCGAGTGGAGCCGGAAGGTCGGTGCATGAGTTGTCTCGCCGGTTCGAGAGCCGTCGGCGCACCGTACGAGAGGCGTTGGCCTCTGCTGAGCGCCCTGCGTCAACGAAGCGCGGCCGTTGCCGCTGCCCGCACCGCAGCGTGTTAGGAACTGGTCATGCTCTTCAGCGCTCACGTCGCGGATACGAGCCCGCTTTCGGCCCTCCGTCGGAAGACTCCCCAACCGACCGACGTCCCGGGTTTGCGGTCGGCCAGGACGGCAACCTGCGCTCCGTTCACGCCTGGCGTGCTCCCGCGACCGCAGCTGGGCCGCGAGGGGATGGTCGCGTGTTGGCAGGATGAATCGTCCCTCGACCGTTTCCTGGCCGATCACCCCACCGGCCGCGCCTTCGCCGACGGCTGGCATGTACGGATGGAACTCATTCGTGCCGCCGGTGTGTGGCCGGGGATCGACGACAACATGGTCGAACTCGCCGGCAACAAGGCGAAGGACATGACCGGACCAAGTATCGCGATCACGATCGGCACGGCATACCTGCGCACAGTGATTCCGTTGGTCCGTGTGAACAGCGGACTCGAGGATCAATTCCTCGCGACGCCCGCCGGACTCTGGGGCACGCAGCTCACGAACCTCCCGCAGCGGCTCGTCGCGACGATGACGATTTGGCGGAGCGCCGACGCGGCGCTCGACTACATCCGATCCGGAGCGCACGGTGCCGCGGTCGCGGCCCACTACGACCCCGCGAAGGACCCGACGGGTCACACGTTTGTGACCGGCGGCGGCTTCTTCGGCTTCCGGCCGCTTGGCACCTTTGGTTCGGTCGAGGGTAAGAACCCCTTGCCTGCCGATCTCCTTGCCGGCGACCTGTAGCCAGGACTCGTCTTCTCCGCCGAGCTACCGCTGCGAGGTCCGTCGCCGAGCGGGGATCGACACCCGCGGACGATGGACGAAGCGAGAAATCCCGCGGGCGGCCCTGGCACGGGACACATACCCGGGCCGGGACGTTTCAGTGGAGGTGGGGGGAGTCGAACCCCCGTCTTTCAAGTTGTTGGTGGGACTTCTCCGAGCGCAGCCAGTGGAGAGTTCTCGGATCGCCACCACCCACCGGCAGCGTGTGGTGATCCCAGTCCCGCTGAGATGTCCCGCCGGGCCACGGGACCCGTCCCGGCGGTAAGTCACTCTTGATGGCGTTCCGGTTCCGGCCGAGCGACTGGGCCGGGTGGAACGTCGCTACTTATTTCTAAGCAGCGAGTGTGAGGTTGTCCTCAGCAAGTATTCGTTGTGCCAGCTCTTTTACGACGATCTGACGACGTCGGCTCGCTTCTCCCACCTCGATCCTCGAAATCGAAGCCACGCACCCCCTTGTCAGTTGCCGTCCCGATGCGTGCGGAGACAGCAGCATCCATGGTACTCCCCGGCTGGGTGCCACCGACCGGCGTTCGGACTGAGAACGCGCTGAACCGCCTCCGCCGGACCGCCGAGGGAACGCGAGACTGCGGGTCGGCGTTGATCGTCGCAGGAGGTCACATGCGTGCCACATTTCGTCTCGGCCGGATCTTCGGCATCCCAGTGGGAGTGCACTGGTCGGTGGTCGTGATCGCCGGGCTGCTCGGCTTCGCCCTCACCAACGGCGTGGCCGACGCGGTGCTCTGGGCGGTCGTGTTGCCGACGATCGTGGTCTTCCTCGCCTGCCTTCTCGCGCACGAGTTGGCCCACTCCGTCGTCGCCGAGCGCAACGGGATGCGAGTCCGTGGGATCACACTCTGGCTCCTCGGTGGGGTGGCGCAGCTCTCGGATCCGATGCCGTCAGCGGGTGCCGAGTTCCGCATCGCCGCCGCGGGTCCGGCGATGAGCTATCTGCTCGCCGCCGTGTTCTTCGCCGGCTCGGGTGTCGCACACGCGCTCGGCGGTTCGGCGCTCGTGGTCTCGGCGTTCGACTGGCTCGCATTCGTCAACGTTGTGCTGGGTACCTTCAACCTGATCCCCGCCGCTCCCCTCGACGGTGGTCGGATCCTGGCGAGCGGGATCTGGGCGGTCACCCACGACCAGACCCGGGCCGACGTGTTCGCGACGCGCGTCGGCCAGTGCTTCGGTGGGGGGCTGGTGGCGGTGGGCCTCATCGGACCGTTGGTGGGCATCCCGTACGTGTCGCTGTGGACCGCACTCATGGGATTGTTCGTGTTCCGGACCGCGACGGCCGAGTTGCGCTACGCCCGGGTGTTGGGTCGACCGGGCTTCCTGTCGGTCGAGCCCTCGCCCTTCGCGCCCTCGCCCGTCGCGCCGGCTCCGGCAGATTCCGCGCCGGTTGCGGCCACGCCGGGCCCGCAGGGTTAGTCGCCGCGGCCGCGCAGGGCACGGTCGACGTCGCGTTGCGCGTCCCGCTCCGCGAGCGCGTGGCGCTTGTCGTAGTTCTTCTTGCCCTTGGCGAGGCCGATCTCGACCTTGGCCCGACCGTCCTTGAAATAGACCTTGAGCGGGACGAGGGTGAGTCCGCGTTCCTGGGTCTTGCGCGTGATCTCGTCGATCTCGTGGGCGTTGAGGAGGAGCTTGCGGCGCCGGACCGGGTCGACTTCGGCCCGGCTGAACGCATAGGGGAGGATGTGCATGTTGTTGAGCCAGACCTCGCCCTCGTCGACCCTCGCGTAGGAGTCCTGCAGGTTGGCGTGGTGTTCACGCAGCGACTTGACCTCCGAACCGACGAGCACGATGCCGGCCTCCCAGACGTCGAGGATGCTGTAGTCGTGCCGGGCCTTGCGATTGGTGAGGACGGTTCCGTCGCCTTGCCGTGGCATTCCTGCACGCTACCGGCCGTCGTAGTCTGCGCCGATGCGCATTGTCTCGTACCGCCGCGATGACGGCGCCGTTCGCGTCGGCGTCGTGGAGGGCGGTATGGACGGCGACGTCGTGCGCGACGCGGGAACCGATCCGACCCGGCTCGCGCCGGGGCCCCACATCGGGGCCCTCGGAGATGTGGTGTTGGTGGCGCCCGTGCCGCGGCCGGGCAAGGTGATCTGCGTCGGGCGGAACTATGCCGCGCACGCGGCCGAGACCGGCTCCGCGGTGCCCGACCGGCCGCAGCTCTTCGCAAAGTTCGCCAACACGATCGTGGGCCCGGGAGACGATGTGGTCCACCCGACGATCACGGCCGCGCTCGACTACGAGGCGGAGTTGGTCGCGGTGATCGGGCGGACCGCGACGCGCCTACCCGAGTCCCGCGCGTTGGATGTCGTCCTCGGCTACACGTGCGGCGACGACATCTCGGCCCGGGACTTGCAGTTCGGCGACACCCAGTGGCTGCGCGGCAAGTCGCTCGACTCGTTCGCCCCGATCGGGCCGTGGATCGTGACCGCCGACGAGATCCCCGATCCCCAGGTGCTCGGGATCCGGGCTCTCGTCAACGGCGAGGTCCGCCAGTCGGACACGACCGCCAACATGCTGTTCTCGGTGGCGCGCATCATCGCGTTCATCACCGAGGCGATCACCCTCGAGCCCGGCGACGTGGTGTTCACGGGGACGCCACCGGGCGTCGGCCACGCGATGTCGCCGCCGTGCTATCTCGCAGTGGGCGACACGGTGCGCGTCGAGATCGACGGTATCGGTGCCATCGAACACCGCATCGTCGCCCCCTGACGGCCACTCCCCGCCGCGACTTTTGGTCTGTGCATGGGTGTTTTCGCGGCCCTACGGACCAAAAGTGGGGGATACGGTCGGGGAATGGGATGGGTGGGGGTGGTGTGGGGGCCGGAACTCGACGCAATCGAGCGGCTCGCACCGGTGTGGAGTCGTCATGCGATCGATGATCAAGGCCCGTACGCGCGTGCCACTCCGTTCGACGTGATGCTGGGCGGCGAAGTGCTCCCTGGCGATGTCGAGTGGTCGACGCTCGGCGCCCGGGTCCTGGCCTGGTCGGTCGACCAGCGCACGCTCCTCGACCCGCCCACGCCGCCGGCGGTGGCGATGGTGTCGCTCATGCGGCGCAACCCCGCGTTGACCCACGACGCGTTCGTCGCGCACTGGCGTGATCGACACGGTCCGCTCGCCCTCCGCCGTCACGTGGGACTGGTGGAGTACCGGCAGGGAGTCGTGGCCGCGAACCTGACCCCCGACGCACCGGATGCGCCCGAGATCGACGGGGTCGCGCAACTCGGGTTCTCGACCCGAATCGACTTCGAGACCCGGTTCTTCGATTCCGACGAGGGCCGGGCCGAGATCATGGCCGACGTGGCCCGGTTCATGGACCGCCCCGGTCCCGAAACCACCCTGGTGGGACCGCCCCGATCGCATTGACCCGCCGGTTAGATTGCGCCGACCACGCCGAAGCCCCAGCTCGCCGAAATCCGCTACGAAGGACAGTTCGATGGCCGC
Organism: Acidimicrobiia bacterium; assembly: GCA_040003875.1. GTDB lineage: Bacteria > Actinomycetota > Acidimicrobiia > IMCC26256 > JAENVU01 > JAENVU01. Next base: position 5,652 of record JBDUBS010000337.1, read on the forward strand.
GTCCGGTTCGATCCTTGGCAACTCGGTGTTGCGACGTGAGGACCCGGCGATCCTCGAAGGCCGGGTCGAGTACTACGACGATGTCGCGGTCGACGGCTTGGTGCACATCGTGTTCGTGCGGTCGACCATCGCCCACGCGACCGTCGAGTCGATCGACATCACAGACGCGGAGACGATGCCGGGTGTGCTCGGCGTCTACCACGCGGCCAACTTCCCGATGGACGCGATCCAGGGATTCGTGATGCTCCCGCCCGCGTTCAACCGGCCTCCGCTCGCGACCGATCGGGTGCGCTTCGTCGGCGACATCGTCGCCGCGGTGGTGGCCGAGACCCGGGCCCAGGCGGTCGACGCGGCCGAGCAGGTCATCGTGGATTACGACCCGCTGCCGGTCGTCATCGACGCGGAAGCTGCACTGGCCGATGATGCCCCGCTGCTCTTCGAAGCGCACGGTTCGAACCTCGCGATGGCCTTCGAACGGGGGACCGACCCGGCGATCTTCGACGGTGCCGATGTCGTGGTCTCCGAGCGGTTCGTGAACCAACGCCTCGCCGCGGTGCCGATGGAGCCAAACGGCATCCTGATCACGCACGTGGACGGGGGATTGCTTGTCCGCGTCCCCACGCAGGCGCCCAACGGCGTGCACGGCAGCATCGCCGCCGCGGCGGGGCTCTCACCCGAGCAGGTCCGGGTCATCGCCCCGGCGGTCGGCGGCGGGTTCGGCGCCAAGATGGACATGTACGTGGAGTACGCGATCGCGGTGAAGGCGGCCCAGGCACTGGGCCGGCCATTGAAGTGGACCGAGACGCGCTCCGAGAACATGCTCTCGATGACCCACGGACGGGCCCAGATCCAGCACGTGGAGATGGGACTGAGGCGGGACGGCACGATCGTCGGGCTCCGGGCCAAGGTGTTCCAGGACGGCGGTGCCTACCCGGCGATGGGGGCATTCCTCGTGTACTTCACCCACCTGCTCGCCCAGGGCGTGTATTCGATCCCGAAGGTGGAGCTCAACTCCTGGAGCACGGCGACGAATACCACCACGACCGCGGCGTATCGCGGGGCCGGTCGTCCCGAAGCGACGGCGATGCTCGAACGCATCGTCGACATCGCCGCCGACGAACTCGGCATCGATCCGGTCGAGATCCGCAAGCGCAACCTGATCCCGCCCGACGCGTTTCCCCTCACCACCGTCACCGGCGCCAACTACGACGTCGGCGAGTACGCGAAGGTCCTCGACGAGGTCTGCCGCGTGGCCGGATACGAGGACCTGCGGGCCGAGCAAGCCGCACGTCGTGAACGGGGTGACGTCAAACAACTCGGCATCGGCGTGTCCACCTACGTGGAGGTCACCGCGGGTGGGCTGTTCCAGGAGTACGGCGCGATCGAGATCAACGACGACGGTTCGGTCACCGCGACGGTAGGCACGTCGGCCCACGGCCAGGGGCACGAGACGTCGTTCTCGATGATCGTGCAGGAACTGCTCGGCATCCCGATGGAGCAGGTCACGCTGGTGCAGTCCGACACGGCCCGGGTGCCGCGGGGTTCGGGGACGATGGGTTCCCGGTCGCTCCAGATCGGTGGCAGCGCGTTGTACAAGGCGAGCGAGGAGGTGCTGGTCAAGGCGAAAACGCTGGCCGCGCATCTGCTCGAGGCGAACGCCGACGACATCGTCCTGATGGACGGTTCGGGGCTCGGCGTCACCGGTGTGCCGTCCTCGGCGATCGGTTGGGCCGAACTCGCGGGCGCGGCCAAGGATCCGGCCAAGCTCCCGGAGGGCATGGAGCCGGGACTCGCCCACGCGCTCGACTTCAACCAGGGTGAGGCCACCTATCCCTTCGGTGCCCATATCGCCGTGGTCGAGGTGGACACCGAGACGGGTCGGGTCGAGCACATCCGTCACGTCGCGGTCGACGATTGCGGCCGCATCCTGAACCCGCTGCTCGTGGCGGGCCAGCAGCACGGTGGGATTGCCCAGGGGTCCGCGCAGGCGTTGTGGGAGGGGATTGCTTACGACGAGGACGGCAACCCGCTCACCGGCAATCTCATGGACTACGCGATCCCGAGCGCGGCGGAGTTGCCGAACTTCGAGACGTCCAACACCGAGACGCCGACGCCACTCAATCCGCTCGGCGCGAAGGGGATCGGCGAGTCGGGCACCATCGGGTCCACCCCGGCGGTACACAACGCCGTCATCGACGCCGTCTCGTACCTCGGCGTGCGGCACATCGACATGCCGGTCTCGGCGCAGCGAGTCTGGAACGCGATCGCCGCAGTCCGGGCATGAGCTTCGCACCGCCGGTGCTCCGGCTCGCCGCGAGTCAGTACGAGCGGATCGTCGGCCACTGCTACCAAGGCCTGCCCGACGAAGCCTGCGGTCTGCTCGCGGGGCCCGTGGGTCAGGTCGAGGGTCAGCGGGAGGCGACCGGGTTCGTGAGCGAGGTGTACCCCGCGGTCAACGCCGACGCGTCCGCCCGCACCTACACCGTCGACGGCCGCGACTACCTCCGGGCCAGTCGGGACGCCGAGGCCCGGGGTGAGGAGATCGTCGGGGTCTGGCATTCCCACACGCACACGGATCCCTACCCGTCGCCGACCGATGTCCGCAGCGCGGTGGATCCCATGTGGGTCTACGTGATCGTGTCGCTGCGCGACGAGTCACCCATGCTGCGGGCGTACCGCATCCGTGACGACGTGATCGCAGAGTGTCAGGTCGTCCTGATGCCCTAATGCCCTGATCTGGCGCTCCGAGCGCACTTCGCCTTCGGTGGCCCGGAAGCGCGGGTAGCGCGCGTCACGGTGACGCGTGCCGCAGGTCACGCCGCGACGCGGAATGATGACCTCTCGAGTCGGAGTTATAGGCTGACATGATGGCTGTCGAAGTTCGTCTCCCCACCTTGCTGCGCGTCCACGCCGCCGGCGCCGCATCCGTGCACGCCGACGGGACCACGGTCGGTGAGGTGTTCGCGGCACTCACGGCGGAGCACCCGGGATTGGCCGGCCAACTGGTCGACGGCGAGGGCACGCTGCACAAGTTCGTGAACGTCTACGTGAACGACGACGACATCCGCTACCTCGCCAAGCTGGCGACTCCGGTCACGGACCGCGACGTCGTGTCGATTCTTCCTGCCGTCGCCGGCGGGTAGCGGTCCACCCGCCGCCGTGCGCCACGAGAGCATCCTCGACCTGATCGGCAACACCCCGCTCGTCGGTATCCACGCGCTCAGCCCGAACCCCGACGTCAAGATCTACGCCAAGCTCGAAGGACAGAACCCCGGCGGAAGTTCGAAGGATCGCATCGCCCGCAAGATGGTGGAGCTGGGTGAGCGCGACGGGGTGCTGCAGCCCGGTGCCACCATCCTCGAACCGTCGTCCGGGAACACCGGGATCGGGCTCGCGCTGGTCGCCAAGCTTCGTGGCTACAAGCTGCGCGTCGTGATGCCCGACAACGTGAGCATCGAACGCCGACAGCTGCTCGAGATCTTCGGCGCCGAGGTCACCTCGAGTCCTGGCGCGGAGGGCAGCAACGGCGCGATCCGACGGGCCCAGGAGATCGCCGCCGCCGATCCCGAGTACGTGTTCCTCTACCAATACGGCAACCCGGCGAATCCGCTCGCTCACTACGAGGGCACCGGGCCCGAGATCTGGGCCGATTGCCCAGAGGTCGACGTGTTCGTGGCGGGATTGGGAACGAGCGGCACCCTGATGGGCGTCGGTCGCTACCTGAGGGAGCGGAACCCCGAGGTGCAGATCGTCGCCGTCGAGCCACCGGCCGGTGAGTTGGTCCAGGGTCTGCGCAGCCTCGACGACGGCTTCGTTCCGCCGATCTTCGATGCGGAGGTCCTCGACCGCAAGACCATCGTGCGTAACCGCGAATCGATCGAGTGGACCCGCCGGCTGCTCGACGAGTGCGGTGTCTTCGCGGGCATCTCGTCGGGTGCCGCAGTGGCGGGCGCGGCGAAGGTTGCGGCGCGCATGGAGTCGGGGACGATCGTGACGTTGCTCCCCGACGGTGGTTGGAAATACCTGTCGTCGGGCGCGTGGACCGACGACCTCGACGTGGTCGAGGAACGCGCCGGCCGCATCAACTACTGGTGACCCCACTCCTCGACGTCGAGGCGGCTGTCGGCAGACTCGCCGCCGGTGAGCTCGTCGGATTCCCGACCGAGACCGTGTACGGCCTCGGCGCGGACGCGTCGAACTCCGACGCGTTGCGGGCGCTCTACGCCGCCAAGGGTCGCCCGGCGGGCCATCCGGTCATCGTGCATCTCGGTGATGGCGCCGCGCTCGATGCGTGGGCGGCCGAGGTCCCCGATCACGCGCACCGGCTGGTGGCGCAGTGGTGGCCCGGGCCGCTCACCGTCGTCGTGGCCGCATCGGCGCGCGTGTCGCGCGTCGCGACCGGCGGGCTGGATACGGTCGGCCTGCGAGTCCCCGACCATCCGGTCGCGCTCGAACTCATCGAGCGCTTCGGCGGGGGAGTGGCCGCACCGTCGGCGAACCGATTCGGGCGGGTCAGCTCGACCACTGCCGCGGCCGTCCGGGCCGAGTTCGGACCGGAGATCGCTGGGGTCGTGGACGGCGGTGCGTGTGGTGTGGGTGTCGAGTCGACGATCGTCGATTGCACCTCGGAGACGGTCCGAGTGTTGCGGCCCGGAGCGATCACCGCCGAGATGATCGGCGAACTGCTCGGGGTCGAGGTCCTGCTTGGGGGAACGACGCGCGCGCCCGGGACCCTCGCGTCGCATTACGCACCGGCAGCGCGAGTGGAGATCGTCGCCCGCTCGTCGATCGGTGTCCGCGCCGCGATGCTCCTGGGGGCAGGAGACCGGGTCGGAATCATCGCGGCGCGTGACGATCTGCCGGACGGACTGGATGACGCGGTTGTGACGTTGGCCACGGCGGACTCCCCGGCCGAGTACGCACGAATCCTCTACTCCGCGCTGCGGAGTGCCGATGATCACGATGTGGATGTGGTGTTGGCGGTGCCCCCGGAGCCCATCGGCATCGGAGCCGCGGTCGCCGACCGGCTCGGACGCGCGGCGACCGGCCGGTAGCGTGGCGCTGATGACGTCCACACCCGCGGGCCCGGAGCGGCCGATCGGGGTCTTCGATTCCGGGTTGGGCGGTCTGACCGTGTTGCGCGCGCTCATCGATCTGCTCCCGGCCACACCCACGATCTATTTCGGGGACACCGGCCGGTTCCCGTACGGACCGAAGCCGTCGGACGAAGTCCTCAAGTACTCGCTCGAGATCGCAGACCTCCTGGTCGACCAGGGTGTCGCGCTGATCGTCGTCGCGTGTAACAGCGCGACCTCGGTGGCGCTCGAGGCGCTCGGCGCCCGGTACGAGATCCCGGTCATCGGGGTCGTCGACCCGGGGGTCCGGGCCGCGGCCGCCGTCACCTCCAGCGGTCGGGTGGGTGTCATCGGCACCGTCGGCACCATCGCGAGCGGCGCGTACCAACGTGCCGCAGCCGGGCTGGGCGTGGAGCTCACCTGTGCGGCCTGTCCCGGCTTCGTCGAGTTCGTCGAGTCGGGGGACGTCGACTCGGATCAGGTGCACGTGCTCGCAGAACGACTGCTCGAACCGGTGCGTCGGGCCGGAGTCGACACCCTGGTCCTCGGTTGCACCCACTACCCGCTGCTCGCGCGCACGATCGCCGACGTCATGGGGCCCGACGTCGTTCTGGTGTCGAGCGCGGACGAGACCGCGTTCGCGGCCCGGCGGATGCTCGGTGCCGGCCGACCGGATAGCGGTCCGGGAACGGTGGCGCGCCGATTCATCACCTCGGGGGATCCCGACCGGTTCTGCGTGCTCGGCAGCCGGTTCCTCGGGCCCGAAGTCGTCACCGCGGAGGCCTGGCGATGGAGCTGACCGTGTTGGGGTGTTCCGGTTCCTACGGTGCGCCGGCTGCCGGGGCGTGTTCGGGGTATCTCGTCCGCGACGGCGCGACGACCATCTGGATGGATTGCGGCAACGGGAGCTTCGTGAACCTCCAGCGCCATGTCGACCCGGCCGAGCTCACCGCTGTGGTCATCACGCACGAACACCCCGACCACTGTGTGGACATCTACGGACTGCATGTGCTCTTGCGGTACGGCCTGGAGCGTGCGGGCGTACCGCTGTACGCGCCGGCCGGCGCGGAGCAGCGGCTCGGCGCCTTGGTGCAATGGGGTGACACGTTCGACTGGCGCGCGATCGACGACGGTGCGACCGCCACCGTGGACGGCATCTCCCTCGCGTTCTCGCGCACCGACCACCCGCCGCCCACCTATGCCGTCGAGCTCACCGATGCTGGGGCCCGCCGCCTCGTCTACACCTCCGACACCGGACCTGAGTGGTCGGTCGACGCGTTCGCGCCCGGCGCCGACCTCGTGTTGTCGGAGGCGTCGTACGTGCACTCCGACCGCCGGTCTCCGATCCACCTCTCGGGCCGCCAGGCCGGCAACGCGGCACGCGAGGCGCGTGCCGAGCGGCTGGTCCTGACCCATCTCTGGCCTCAGGTCGACCCGGCGATGGTGATTGAGGAAGGATCCGACGCGTTCGGCGCGCCGGTCGCGCTGGCGGCAGTCGATTTCACCGTCACGATCTGAGCGCGTCCCGCGCCGCGAAAGGCACCGATGGGTATTCGTCATGACGGGCGCGAGCCCGATGAGCTCCGTCCCCTCACGTTCACGCGCGACTTCACCGAACTGGCGATGGGATCGGTCCTGGTGGAGTTCGGACGGACCCGGGTGCTCTGCACGGCATCGGTGGAAGAGCGGGTACCGCCATGGCTCCGCGGCACGGGCAAAGGCTGGGTCACGGCCGAGTACTCGATGCTCCCCGGGTCGACTCCGGAGCGGGTCAACCGCGAAGCCGCCAAGGGCAAGCAGAGCGGCCGCACGCAGGAGATTCAGCGACTGATCGGCCGGTCGCTCCGTGCGGTCACGGACCTCTCGATGCTGCCCGACGTGCAGATCACCGTCGACTGCGATGTCCTCCAGGCGGACGGTGGCACTCGGACCGCGTCGATCTGCGGCGGGTTCCTCGCGCTGCACGATGCGTTCTCGCGCATGGTGGCGGCGCGCAAGCTACCGGCGCATCCGATGCAGGACTACTGCGCGGCGATCTCGGTCGGGGTGGTGCGAGCGCTCCCGAGCCTCGACCTCGATTACGTCGAGGACTCGACGG
>JBDUBS010000399.1:0-3786 GCA_040003875.1 Acidimicrobiia bacterium
CCTCGGCCTGGCGAACGGTCGGTGGGTGCGCCGGGTCCAGGACGCATTGGGGTTCCCGAGTGAGACCGGATTGCAGAACTGGATCATCGACCACCCGTGGGTGGCGCGATTCACGAACGGTTACTACGCGATCGTCCATGCCCCGGCGATGATGATCACGCTGCTGTGGCTGTTCGTCGCCCACCGCGGCCGTTACGCGCGTTGGCGCACTGCGTTGGCGCTCACCACGTTCGCGTGCCTGCTGATCCAGTTCGTCCCGGTGGCCCCGCCGCGCATGTTCCCGCAGTTCGGCTTCGTGGACGTCGCGCGTCTGTTCGACCAGTCGGTCTACGGGCCTATCGGGCAGGGGATCGCCGACCAGCTGTCGGCGATGCCTTCGGTGCACGTGGCGTGGGCGGTGTGGGTCGCGGCCGTTGTCGTCGACGCGGGTACCAGTCGCTGGCGGTGGCTGATCCTGCTCCATCCGTTGGCCACGATCTTCGCGGTGAGCGCCACCGCGAACCACTGGTGGCTCGACGGCGTCGTGGCGTCGGCGCTGCTGGCGATCGCGGTGTTGATCGAGCGGTCGTTCGCTCGCACGAAGGAGCGCGTGGGTCAGAGGTTCGTGACGCCGGCGTTCTCGGCGAGCGGCGCGGCACCGGCCGCGAACGATCCGCTCGACGTCTCCTTGCCCATCAGCACGTCGAGCGGGTCACGCAGGTCGTCGACGTAACCGAGGGCGTACGCGCCGAGCGAGTATCCGAGCAGTCGCTGCAACCGTTCGGGGAGTTCGCGCGCGATCTCGGGCGGGACGGTGAGGAACTGGTTCTCCTCCTGGCGGAGCCACCCGACGCTGTACGTGATGTTGACCCCGACGCGTGCTGACTCAGCCGTGTTGGGACCGCCCCCGTGGTAGAGCGAACCGACGTAGAGCAGGACCGAGCCCTGCTCCATCTCGGCGGGTTCGGTGTCTGCGAGTTCGTAACGGAGCTTGTCGGCGGCGAGGTGGCTGCCGGGCACGACGCGCGTCGCGCCGTTGGCCTCGGTGAAGTCGGTCGCGGCCCAGATCGTGTTGCACTGCACCTGGTAGCCGGTCGGAAAGGGGAAGAAGTCAAAGGCCCACTGGTCGCGGTGGACGACCTGGGCCGGGCCGCCGGGCTCGATGCGGATCAACTGGGTGAGGTGCAGTTGGTAGTTGTTGACGTGCGCGAGCACCTGGTCGACGGTGGCGAGCACCAGCGGATCGAGCACGAGTTCGCGCGCCGCGGCCGACCGTGCGACGAGACCACCCGTCCGACGGGTGCGCGGGCCGGCGAAGTCGTCGGTGCCGTACGGCGTGTGCTCGACGTGCGCAGCCATCTCGGCGTCGACGCGGTCGAGCACGTCGGTCGACGCGACCCGGTCGATGACCACGCAGCCATCGGCGGCGATGGCCGCGGCGACCTCGTCGGGGGTCGCGGCGGCGGAGAGGTGTCGAATCGTCATGACCGAACTGTACGGTCGAGCAGCCGGCGCGCGGTCCCGCCGAGGAACTGCGCCATCGCGTCGGCGTCGAGGGGGAGGGCCCGGGCCTCGGTGAGCGATCGACGCATGGGGAACCAGGGTTCGTCGCTGCCCCAGAGCACGCGTCCGCGATAGGTGGAACTGTTCATGAACGTGACGAGGTTCGGATCCATGTAGCGAGGGGCGTAGGCCGTGCAGGAGAGGTAGAGGTTCGGCCACTTGCGCATGTAGTTCATGAGGAGTTCTTCGTAGGGGTGGCCCATGTGGGCGCCGATCACCACGAGGTCGGGGAAGTCGATGAGCACGTCCTCGAGCAGTTCGGGGTGCTGCACCCGCGAGCGGACCCGAGGGCCGGGAACGCCGACGTTGATGCCTACGGCTATGCCGAGCTCTTCGCACACCGAGAACACCGGATAGTGCCGGGGGTCCGTGATCGGGACCTGGTTCGCAAGCGGCATGACGCGCACCATGGAGAAGCGGGGGTGCTGGGCGAGGGTGCGGACGCGCCGGGCGTTGCGCGTCGGATGTTCGGCGACGGTGAGCCCGGCGGCGACGAGAAAGCGGCCGGGGTATGCGTCGGCGATCTCGAGTGCCTGCTCGGCGGTGCGATCGAGTCCGGTGCAAAAGATCCCGGTCGCCACGCCGAGTTCGTCCATCACGGCGAGGAGCCCGTCGACCCCGATGCCGTCGGTGCTACTCGAGCCGAGATAGCCGGGAATGTTGGCGAACTGCTCCTGGCCGAGGAACTCCTGGGCGCCCGGGCCGGTCACCAGGTTGACCCAGATGTCGACCGTGTCGGAGGTGATGTCGTCTGCTCGGTCGGGACTGCTCGACATGGGACCTCATTCGGGACGGGGTGGGCGGTCCCGGGCCGCATCGCCGGGAGGGAGAAACTGACGGTAGCGTCAGGTTTCCGTGACCGGCAACGGCGCGCCGGCTCCACCGGTGCCGCCACTCGCCCAAGGGCGTGACGAGGAGGTTCCCATGACCGCAGCCACCGAGGAGCGGTACACCATCATCTCGGCCGATTGCCATGCCGGTGGTTCGCACGAGCAGTACCGCGAGTATCTCTCCGCCGAATGGCAGGCCGAGTTCGACGCCTGGCGCGGCGAGTACGCCAACCCGTTCCGCGACCTCCAGGACGACGGCCGGTCGCGGAACTGGGACGACGAACGGCGGATCGCCGACCTCGAGCAGGACGGCATCGTCGCCGAGGTCACGTTCCCGAACACGGTGCCGCCGTTCTTCCCGACCGGCGTGGTCATCGCCCGCGCGCCATCGGACGCCGAGGACTATCGCCGCCGCTGGGAAGGACTGCGCGCCCACAACCGGTGGCTCGTCGACTGGTGCTCGCGTTTCCCGGAGCGGCGCGCGGGTATCGGCCAGGTCTTCCTCGACGACGTCGACGTCGCGATCGAAGAGGTCGAGTGGATCCACGATCACGGTCTGCGGGGTGGAGTCCTGATCCCCGGAATCCCCGATGACGCGCACATGCCGCCGTATTACTCCGACCACTACGACCGGTTGTGGGCGGTATGCGAGGAGCGGGGCATCATCATCAACCACCACACCACCGGCACCGGCCTCCCCGACTACGGCAAGTACCCGAGTTCGACGATCCAGTGGATGATCGAGACCGCGTGGTACGCGCACCGGCCGCTGTGGCAACTCCTGATGAGCGGGACGTTCGAGCGGTTCCCGAACCTCAAGCTCGTGCTCACCGAACAGGGCTGCGACTGGATCCCGCCGCTGCTGATGCAACTCGATGCGTTCCACATGCAGATGCAGAGCGGCCGCATCGGCGAGATGAACATGAAGAACGAGGCCGTGCTGCCGCTCACCCCGACGGAGTACTTCGAGCGCAACGTGTGGGTCGGGGTGAGCTTTCCCGGGATCCGCGAGGCGAAGGCGCTCCGCCGGCTGGGACTTCACAAGGTGATGTGGGGTGCCGACTACCCGCACAACGAGGGGACATCGCCCCACTCCCGGGCCAGCCTGCGCCGCACGTTCCACGACTGGAACCCGGAAGATCTGCGCCAGGTGCTCTCGGGCACCGCGGCCGAGGTCTACGACTTCGACCTGGCGGTCTTGGACCCGATCGCGGCCGGCGGGGTGGGTCCCACGGTCGGTGACGTCGCCACGCCGCTCGACGAGATCCCCAAGAACGCGTTCAGCCCCGCTTTCTACCGCTGAACGGCACCTGGTCATCGATCTCCAGCGCGTGGAGATCGCTGACGATGATTGGCGGTTCGGTCGCGCGCACCATGGGGTACCGCAACGACCATGACGGGGAGCGTTTTGGAA
>JBDUBS010000449.1:0-3777 GCA_040003875.1 Acidimicrobiia bacterium
GTGAGACGACCACGGTCCGCACGATGAACTCGCCCGAGGCGACGCCGGTGGACCTGCTCGAGATGGGCGGTTCGCCGATCCTGAGGCGACTGCTCCCCATCGTGGGCAGTGGACTGGCCGCGTTGCTCGTGGTGTGGTGGCTGCGGCGGCGGTCCACGCGCTGAACGGACCCGGCGGGTAACGTACGAACCCGTGTTCGACCCCACCGGCCCGGTTCTGGGCATCGACCCCGGGCTCTCGCGTTGTGGCTACGGCGCGGTGGTCCGAGAGGGGTCCCAGATCTGCGCCGTGAGCTACGGCGTGATCACGACCGCGCCGACCGACCCGATCCCGCAACGCCTCGCCCAGCTCGCCGGGGATCTCGAGGAGTTGGTGGCCGAGTTGGCGCCCCGCTCGATGGCGGTGGAGCGGGTGCTGTTCCAGAACAACGCCCGCACGGCGATCTCGGTCGGCCAGGCGAGTGGGTTGGCGTTGGTCGCGGCCGCGCGGGCGGGGATTCCAGTGGAGCAGTACAGCCCCAACGAAGTGAAGTTGGCGGTCGCCGGTCACGGCGGCGCAGACAAGGAACAGGTGCAACTCATGGTGACCCGACTGTTGCGCCTGGGTGCGGTGCCTCGTCCGCCGGATGCCGCCGACGCCCTCGCCCTGGCGTTGTGCCACGAGTACTCGGGTCCGTTGCGGGCCCGTGCAGCGGCGGCGACTCGGACCGACGACGGTGCCCCGTCGGCACCCGTGAACCGGTTCGACCGGGCCGTGGCCGCGGCCATCGCGAGGGATGCCCGATGATCGGGTCCGTGCGCGGATCCGTCCTGGAGCGGACCCCGACCGGCGAGGTGCTGGTGGAAGTCGGGGGAGTGGGTTACCGCTGCCTGGTCCCGTTGAGTGCGCTGCCCCAGCTCGCCCCGGGCGCGAACGCCTTCCTCATGACGCACCTCCACGTCCGCGAGGATGCGATGACGCTCTACGGATTCCCGACGCGCGACGAGCGGGATACCTTCGAGATCCTGATCGCGGCCAATGGAGTGGGTCCGAAGCTCGCGCTGGCGATCCTGACGGTCCACCCGCCCACGGCGCTCCGGCGCGCGGTGGCCGAGGACGACGTCGATGCCTTGTGTCTGGTCTCGGGCGTGGGCAAACGGACCGCGCAGAAGCTGATGATCGAACTCAAGGCGCGGCTCGACCTGCCGGACGTGGACCTGCGCGACAGCGCCCGCGCCGGCGGACCTGGGCCGGCCCGCGCGGAAGTGCGGGCGGCCCTCACCGAGCTCGGCTACGCACCCGATGAGGTGCGGGCAGTGATCGCCGAACTCCCGGCCGAGGGTGCGGTGGAGGACCTTTTGCGCTCGGCCCTCAAACAATTGGCGGTGAAGGCGTGATGGGCACGACCGCGATGGACGAATCATGAGCAGGGAAGAGCTGTTGCATCCGAGCGCGGATCCGGTCGAGGCGGGCGAGGAGACCACGCTGCGGCCGCGCCGGCTCGACGAGTTCGTCGGCCAGCCCCGGCTCACCGAACACCTCGAGATCGTGCTGCTCGCAGCGCGCCAGCGCAGTCAGGCGGTCGACCATCTCCTCTTCGCCGGACCGCCGGGAACCGGGAAGACGTCGTTGGCCGCAATCGTGGCCGCAGAGATGGATGCGCACCTCCGGGTCACGAGCGGTCCGGCACTCGAACGGGCCGGCGACCTCGCGGCGATCCTCACCAACCTCGACGACGGCGATGTGCTCTTCGTCGACGAGATCCACCGACTCCCGCGTGCCGTCGAAGAGGTCCTGTATCCCGCGATGGAGGACTTCCAACTCGACATCGTGATCGGACGCGGCCCGTCGGCCCGGTCGATCCGGCTGGATCTCCCGCGGTTCACGCTCGTCGGGGCCACGACCCGTGCCGGCCTCATCACGGGCCCGCTGCGCGACCGCTTCGGTTTCGTCGCCCGGTTGGAGTACTACGAACCCGAGGACCTCCAGAAGATCGTGGTGCGCGCGGCGCGCATCCTCGGGGTGGTCATCGACGAGGCCGGTGCCGGGGAACTGGCCCGGCGGGCGCGGGGTACGCCGCGGATCGCGAACCGGCTCCTGAAGCGTGTGCGCGACTACGCCGAGGTCCGCGGCGACGGAACGGTCACGGGCGCGACCACGCAGGCGGCGCTCGACGTGTTCGAAGTGGACGAACGGGGCCTCGACCGCACCGACCGGGCGGTGCTCCACGCGCTGTGCGTGACCTTTGCCGGCCAGGCGGTGGGCTTGAGCACGCTGGCGATCGCGGTGGGGGAGGAACCGGACACCGTCGAGGACGTCTACGAGCCGTTCCTGCTCAAGCAGGGCATGTTGCAACGCACGCCACGCGGTCGAGTGGCCACGGCCTCGGCATTCGAACATTTGGGGCTGAGCGCGGCTCCGGCTGACCCGAAATTGTTCGGGAACCAGCCTTCATGACCTGGTAACAGCAGGGTTGCGCGCTAGTTTCCCCTCCCGGCATGCCCGTCCTCCTCGTTTACCTCGCGCTGCTCGCGGTCGTGTTCTTCTTTCTGATCGTGCGCCCCCAACGTCGCCAGATGGCGGCGCGACGCGCGCTGATCGCCGCCGTCGATGTGGGCGACGACATCATCACCGCCGGCGGCCTCTACGGCACCGTGCGTGCGATCGAGGGTGACGTGCTCAGCATCGAGGTGGCCGCCGGCGTGGTGCTGACGCTGGCCCGCGAAGCGGTCGCCCGGCGACGCGACGACGCCGAGGCCCTCGAACCCGGCCCCGACGAGGATCACGATCACGATCACGATCACGCTGACCATGACCCGGACGGTCACGATCACGACGACGCTGCGGCGACGGAGGAATAGGTAAGTGCGTCGCAATTTTTGGTACCTGATCACCACCGTCGTCCTGATCGTCGGCACCTTCCTCGCCACGGTCATCGGCAACAACACTCCGGTGCTCGGGCTCGACCTCCAGGGTGGGATCGAGGTCCGGCTCCAACCGGTCGGCAAGGCGCGGCCCACTGGCGTGCTCGACAAGGCCGTCGACATCATCCGGAACCGGGTCAACGGTCTCGGTGTCGCCGAGACCGAAGTCAAGCGCGATGGTCAGCTGATCGTCGTCGACCTCCCCGGCGTCAAGGACCGGCGCAAGGCCCAGCGCCTGGTCGGCAAGACCGCGGAGTTGCGGTTCCGTCCCGTGCTCGCCGCCGGTATCCCGGACGTCCCGAAGGCGACACCGTCCAAGAAAAAGAGTTCCTCGAGCTCGTCGTCCACCAGTTCGACGTCGAGTTCGACGAGCAGCACCACCTCAGCTCCGGCGACGGGAAGCCCCGGGAAATCGATCGGCCTACCGAGCGCCGCGACGAGTTCCACGACCGTGACGACGACGACCGCGGCGCCGGCCACCACGGCGACGACCGCGATCACCACCCCGGCCCCGGCCCCGACCCCGACCCCGACCCCGATCACCACCCCGGCCCCGACCCAAACCCTCCCGGCGACGAGTACGCCGGAGCAGGACAAACGCGGCGCCACCGTGATCCTGCCGGGCCGGACGGCGGCCGAAGGTCGCTACCAGCTGGGGCCGACGGCGCTCACCGGCCGGTTGGTCACGGGCGCCGACGCGCGCTTTGCGAGTGGCAACGGTTGGACCGTCGTGCTCACGTTCAACTCCACCGGGAGCGCAAAGTTCAACGCCCTCGCGGCCGCGTCGTTCTCCAAGGCCTCACCGCAGAACCAGGTCGCCATCGTCCTCGACGGGGTTGTGCAATCGGCACCCGCGTTCCGCACGTCGTCGTTC
>JBDUBS010000025.1:0-3776 GCA_040003875.1 Acidimicrobiia bacterium
GGGCCACCCAGCGGCCCACCGCCCCCACGAAGTTGCCCAGGTGCATTTCGCCCGACGGTTGGATCCCCGAGAACTGCCGCATCACGTCATCATGGCTCGTCCGCACCTCCGCACCTCCGCACCGGGTGCTTTGCTCGCACTGCTGATCGTTGGTGGTTTCCGTGGAGTGAGGCGCCACGGTGGGTCCCGAATCGCGCGGCGTGCGCTGGCTAGCCTGACCGTCAGATGTCGTACGAAGTGAGCACTCCGGTCTACGAAGGGCCTTTCGAGCTCCTGCTCCACCTCATCCTCAAGGAAGAGGTGGACATCTGGGACGTCTCGATCGCGCCGGTCATTGACCGGTTCATGGTCGAGATCGAGAAGCTGGACCGGGTCGACCTCAACGTCGCCACCGAGTTCCTGCTCATCGCCTCCACGCTGATCGAGCTCAAGGTCCGCCGGTTGTTGCCGGGCGCCGAGATGACCGAGCTCGACGAGGAACTGCTGCGCTTCGAGGAGCGTGACCTGCTCCTGGCCCGCCTGCTCGAATGCAAGACGTTCAAGGACGCGGCGCGGGTCCTCGAATCGATGTTGCGACGCGGGGCCAAGGTGGTCTCGCGCAGCGCCGGGCCCGAGGAGCCGTTCCGCTCGCTCTCGCCCGATCCGCTCGTGCGGGTCACGCCGGAGCAGTTGCTCGCCGCCGCGATCCGTGGGCTCACCCCGCCGGCCCCGCCGCCCGAGATCGACCTGTTCCACGTCGCGCCGATCCGCGTGAGCGTGCACGAGGCGGCCGAGGCGCTGCTCATCGCGCTGAACCACACTCGGCCGGTGAGCTTCCGGACCCTCGTCGTCGGTATCGAGGATCGGATCGAAGTGATCGTGCGGTTCCTCGCGGTGCTCGAGTTGTACAAGCAGGGCATCGTCGACCTCACCCAGATCGAGACCTTCGGCGACCTCTCGGTACGGCGATTCGAGGTGAGCGAGACCGAGATCGACCTCGTGGCCATGGAGGACTGGGAATCGGTGACCGACGCCCTCGACACCGGCCTCAGCAACAGCACCGCCGACACCGTGTCGGCCAACTGAGCCGGTCGAAGCCGGGGATCGCGGACTGATGACCGAGCTGGTGATGACGGAGACCAAGCGCGCAATCGAAGCGGTGTTGATGGCGGCGATCGAGCCGGTCGAACCGCAGCTCCTCGCGCAACTCACCGAGACCCCGGTCGACGCGATCGAGTCCCTCTGCGACGAGTTGCACGACGAGTACGAGCGCGAGGGACGGGGCTTCACCATCGCCCGCGTCGCCGGCGGGTACCGATTCCAGACCCACCCGGAGATGAGCGCGTACATCGAGCGCTTCGTGCTCGAAGGACAGTCGATCCGCCTGTCGGGTCCCGCGCTGGAGACGCTGGCGATCATCGCCTACAAGCAGCCGGTCTCACGGGCGCAACTCGCGGCGATCCGCGGTGTGAGCGTCGAGTCCACCATCGCCACGCTGATCCAGCGCGGCTACGTGATGGAACTGGGTCACGACCCCGGTCCCGGCCAGGCGATCCTCTACGGGACGACGGTCCGGTTCCTCGAGCAGATGGGGATCGATTCGCTTCAGGACCTGCCACCGCTGGCCCAGTTCGTCCCCGAACCGTCGGTGGTCGAGGCGCTCGAGCGCGGGTTGCACCTGCGGGTCGACGACGCCGCGACCGACCTGGCCGACGACGCCGACGCCGGCGCCGAGGCCGCACCCGAGGTCGTCGACGAGCCCCGCGTCGCCGAGGAGTGACCACCGAGCACCCCTCCACCCAACACGCGGGTGTCCGGCTGCAGAAGGTGCTCGCGCAGGCGGGCATCGGCTCGCGTCGCGTGTGCGAGGAGTTCATTGCCGCGCGGCGGGTCACGGTCAACGGCGAGGTCGCGATTCTCGGCCGCCGGGTCGACGCCGAGGCTGACCTCATCGACGTCGACGGCGTGCGGGTGCCCACCAAGGCCGGGCTGGTCTACTACCTGCTCAACAAACCCGAGCGGGTCGTCTCGACCGCGAGCGATCCGCAGGGTCGTCCGACGGTGGTCGAGTTGGTCCCCGAGGAACCTCGCGTGTATCCGGTCGGTCGGCTCGACTGGGAGACCGAGGGGCTGCTCCTGCTCACCAACGACGGCACGCTGACGCTGCGCCTCACCCACCCGCGTTACGGAGCCGAGAAGGAGTACCTCGCCGAGGTCGAAGGCGTGCCCACCCGCGCCGCGTTACGGACGCTGCGGGAGGGCGTGGCCCTCGACGACGGCCGCACCGCCCCGGCCGCTGTCCAACTGAGCCAGGAGCGGGGTGACACGTCGGCCTTGACGATCGTGATCCACGAGGGTCGGAATCGACAGGTCCGCCGAATGTGCGACGCGGTCGGGCACCCGGTCCGGCGGCTGGTCCGGACCCGTATCGGACATCTCGCCGACCGCAGCTTGAAGCCGGGGGAGTGGCGCCTCCTGACGCCGGCCGAAGTGCGCGCGCTCTACGCCGCGACCGGTGATGCACCCGATCCGACGCCCGGCGAGACCGGTGACGAGCCCGGCAACGAGCCCGGCATCGTCGAAGGCACCGGGTAGCCTCGACCGCGGTGAAACTCCGAGGCCTCCGCGGCGCCACGACCTGCGACGTCGACACGCTCGACGAGATCGACGGGAAGACCAAGGCTCTGGTCACGGCCATGCTCGAGCGCAACGATGTGAATCACGACGATCTCGTGAGCATCATCTTCACCGCCACCGACGACCTGCACGCGCAGTTCCCGGCGACCGCGGCGCGCGCACTCGGTCTCGGCGACGTGCCGCTTCTGTGTGCCCGGGAGCTCGACATCGTCGGGAGCAGACCCCGCACCGTCCGGGTCTTGATGCACCTCTACACCGAACACACACGGGCCGAGCTCCATCACGTGTACCTCGAGGGCGCGACGACCCTGCGCGACGACCTTCCGGAGTGACGGTGACGGTCGCGGTACTCGGCACCGGCCTGATCGGCGGGTCCATCGGCATGGCGCTGACCAAGGCGGGCGTGCCGGTCTGCGGGTTCGACGTGGACCCCGAGGTCGCTGCACGCGCGCGTGCGATGGGCGCGGTGGAAAGGACCGCGGCGACTCCCGCCGACGCGGTGGCCGGGGCCGACGTCGTGATCGTCGCGGTTCCCGTCGGCAAGGTGGCGGGTCTCGTCATCGAGGCCCTCGACGCCGGCGCGCCGGCCGTGACCGACGTCGGATCGGTGAAGGCCGCGGTCATCGGCGCGGTACGGGCCGCCCGACCCGACCGGTGTGCCCGGTTCGTCGGTGGCCACCCGATGTCGGGCTCGGAGCAGGACGGTCTCGACGGTGCCGACGCGGATCTCTTCGCCGGGGCGACCTGGGTGCTCACGCCCACGGCCGACACCGATGCCGCCGCGCACACCGCGGTTCGCAACGTGATCGGCAAGCTCGGGGCCGAGGTGATCGAGATCCCGCCGGAGCAGCACGACGCGCTCGTCGCGGTGGTGAGTCATGTCCCCCAACTCGCGGCCACCACGCTGATGAACGTGGCCGCCGCGGGCGGCGACGACCACGCGTTGCTCATGCGGCTCGCGGCGGGCGGATTCCGGGACATGACGCGGATCGCGGCCGGTCATCCCGGCATCTGGCCGGACATCTGCGTCGCGAACCGGGACGCCATCCTCGATGCACTCGACGCGTACCGCACGTCGCTCGACGGCGTGCGGGCCATGGTGGAGCGGGGCGATGGCGACGCGTTGCTGGGCGCCCTCGAACACGGACGCCAGGCGCGCC
>JBDUBS010000429.1:0-3775 GCA_040003875.1 Acidimicrobiia bacterium
ACTGCGGCGCCGTGCCGGTGCACCCGATCGGCGAGCGCGGTCAGGCCCGGGAGGTAGCGGTCGTCGGACGCTGCGACCTGGCGCGCGTCCACGCAGCCGTCGGGGTACGCCACCGCCACCGAACCCACGAGGAGCAGCGCCGCTCCACCTCGCGCGCGGGCCTCGAAGTACGCGAGCTGGGCGTCGGAAATCGAACCGTCGGGCTCGGCGAGCGAGTCCCCCATCGGCGCCATGAGGATCCGGTTCCGCAGGGTCAGGGAACCGATCGCACCGGGCCGGAGGAGCTGGGGGAAGTCGGGCACGGCCAGAAGATAGGAGGTGGTCGGGGTTGACAGTGTCTACATTTGAGTAGACAGTGACTACGTGATCGCGACCGCAGCGCCATCGACCCGCGACCTGCTCGTGACGACCGCGCGGGAATACCTCGACACCGAGGGTCTCGACGGCATCGGGCTCCGTGAGATCGCGCGTCGCGCCGGGCTGTCGCACGGTGCGCCGCTCCGGCACTTCCCCACCCTCGGTCGGCTCCTCGCCGCAGTAGCCGCGGAGGGGTTCCGGGACCTCTACGCGTCGGCCGCCGAGCAGCTCGACGCGGTCGCCGCAACGGATCCGCGGGGTCGGCTCGGGGCGGCGGCCTTCGGGTACGTACGGTTCGCGGCGCAGAGCCCGGGCGTCTTCGGCCTCATGTTCCGCTCGGACCTGTGCGACACCGACGACCCCGACTATGCAACCGAGGGCGGAGCCTCATTCGGCCAGCTCGTCGACCTGGTGGTCGCGGCGCAGGCCGACGGCTTCCACCCGGATGAGAATCCCGCCGAGTTGGCGGGGGTGCTGTGGGCGACGATGCACGGACTCGCGTCGCTCCACCTGCACGGCGCGCTCGCACCGACAACCGGACAGATCGACCTCGACACACTCGTCACCCTCGCCAACCGGCTCGCGTTCGGCGTGAGCCCCATCTCATCGGAGGACACCCCATGACCATCACCGAACCCGTCGTCAGCACGAGTCCCTACCTCACGGGCAACTTCGCGCCGGTGCGCGAGGAGGTCAGCACCGACGAACTCCCCGTCACAGGCGCCATCCCCGAAGAGTTGGAAGGGCGGCTGTTGCGCATCGGTCCGAACCCGGTCGTGGATCCCGACCCGGCGACCTACCACTGGTTCACCGGCAGCGGAATGGTGCACGGCTTGTGGCTGCGCGGCGGGCGGGCCGTCACGTACCGGAACCGGTACGTGCGGTCGGATTCCGTGGTCGAGACGCTCGGCGGGGCCGCAACGCACGGTCCGCGCCACGGCATGGGCGACAACACCGCGAACACCAACGTGATCGCGCACGCAGGAACGACGTTCGCAATCGTCGAAGCCGGCGGACTCCCGATGCAGCTCACCGACGACCTCGAGACCGTGGCCCGGTCCGACTTCGGCGGCACACTGCCCGGCTCGTTCACCGCGCACCCCCACCGGGACCCGGCGACCGGCGAACTCCATGCGGTCGCGTACTACTGGGAATGGGACTACCTCCAGTACATCGTCGTCGGCATCGACGGGAGGGTGCGCCGCACGGTGAACGTCCCCGTGCCCGGCAGCCCGATGGTCCACGACTGTGCGATCACCGAGTCGCGTGTCGTGCTCCTCGACATGCCCGTCACGTTCAGCCTCGATGCCGCAATGAACGGCGCCACGCTCCCCTACCGGTGGGACGCCGAGTACGGCGCCCGCGTCGGGCTGCTGACGCGCGAGGCCGATGCCGACTCCACGGTGTGGTGCGAGCTCGACGACCTCTGTTACGTGTACCACCCGCTGAACGCGTACGACGACGGCGACAACGTCGTGATGGACGTGGCGGTGCACCCGAAGATGTTCGCGAGCGACATCAACGGCCCCAACGAGGGCCCACCGGTCTTCGAGCGCTGGACGATGAACCCGGCCGCACGACGGGTCTCGCGCGAAGTCATCTCAGACGTCCCCCAGGAGTTCCCGCGTGTCGACGAGCGCCTGACCGGTCGCCAACACCGCTACGGATACTGCGCAATGTTCGGTGGCACGGGGCTCAGTCAGCCGAGCAACATCATCAAGCACGATCTCGTCGCCGGTACTGCACAGATCCACGACCTCGGTGGGCGGATGTCCCAAGAACCGGTCTTCGTGCCCAAGGGCGCGTCCGCGGCGGAGGACGAAGGTTGGGTCATGGCCTACGTCCACGACCCCGAGCGCAACGCCGCGGACGTCGTCATTATCGACGCCCAGGACTTCTCTGGGCCTCCGGTTGCGACCATCCATCTTCCGGTGCGGGTCCCCTTCGGCTTCCACGGCAACTGGGTCGCGTCTTAATTGTCCCTTCGCTCACGCTCCTGAAAGTCGTGCCTCATGTGGGGTTCGCTGTGGGACTGCTCGCTCCGCGGGCTCGCGGCGTAGGAGTCGGGGGTCTGGCAGGATCGACGGACCGGCGACCGGGGAGGTCCGTGATGCGACGTATCGGTGTACTGCTGGTGGGGATGATCCTCACCCTCGGATTGGTCGGCATCGCGCCGGCGGCGGCAAGCCACGAATCGAAGCCGTCGAGGGGCCCGGATGCGACCGGTTCGTACGCAGTGGGCCGCACCACTTTCGACGTCGTCGACCCGGCGCGTGACGGACGCACCTTCAAGGTCGACGTGTGGTATCCGAGCCGGTCCGAAGACGTGGTGGGGCGGCCGAAGTCGGTCATCGATCTCCTCCTGGCCCAAACGCCGTCGCCGCTCGCGTACGACAATCCGCCGGTCGCACCGCACCGATTTCCGCTCGTCGTGTTCTCCCACGGGAGTGGTGGGATCCGTTATCAGAACTGGTTCCTGATGGAACACCTCGCCAGCCACGGCTTCATCGTGGCGGCGCCCGACCACACGGGGAACACCGCTGTCGACGGACTCTTCGGGACCTCGACCCCGTTCGCGGTGACCGCTCGCAACCGGCCACTCGACGTGTCGCTCGTGATCAGCCGGATGCTCGAGCGCAACCGGACCGAGCGCGACGCGTTCGACCACCACCTGCTCCGTCGCAAGATCGCGGTGATGGGTCACTCGTTCGGTGGGTTCACCGCGGTGGCCGCCGCCACCGGCTGGGCCGACGTTCCGCCCGACCCGCGGGTCAAGGCGATCATCCCGATTGCCGCGGCGACGCAGTCGTTCACCGATGCGCAGCTCCGCTCGATCACCGTGCCCAGTCTGTGGCTCCACGGTACGAGCGACATCACCGTCCCGATCGCGCAGACTGCGCGCGCGTGGTCCCTGCAGACTGCGTCACCCCGGTACCGCGTCGACATCCGTCAGGCCGGGCACTCCTCGTTCACCAATGCCTGCGACATCTTGGCTGCCCTCCAGAACGCAAACGCACCGGCGTCGATCATCAGCTTCTTGCAACAACAGGCTGCGGAGGCCTGCGGTCCCGGTCTCATTCCGATCGCCGCGGCACAGGCGATCACCAAGGCGACGACGCTGTCGTTTCTCGAACTGACGCTCCTGCACGACCACTCGTACCAGCGCTACCTCAAGCACGGCTACCTGAAGCGCCTCCCGGTCGACTTCTTCCGCGCCTAATTGCTCGTTCGCTCGCACTCCTAGGTGTCATGCGCTCCGTGGGCTCGCTGCCTCGCGGCTCGCTCCGCGGGCTCCGCTCGGGTGCGGCTGCCTTTCGGTTTCCCTCGTCCACACCGATCGTCAGGGGCTGCGCTGGGTGTAGTGGACCGGGCAGGGGGCGGCGGCGCGGGCGACGCCACCGATCTGGGCTGGTCGAGG
>JBDUBS010000120.1:0-3755 GCA_040003875.1 Acidimicrobiia bacterium
CGTTCGACAACCCGGCGCGGCGTGCGTTCGTGGTCGAGATGGTGCCCGAGGACGACGTGCAGAACGCGGTGAGTCTCAACAGCGCGCTCATGACGTCGTCGCGCGTGGTGGGTCCGGCGCTCGCGGGGTTGCTCGTCGCGACGGTCGGGTTCGGCTGGTGCTTCCTCTCCGACGGACTGTCCTACGTGGCGGTGCTGGTCGCGCTCGGGATGATGCGGACGAGCGAACTCCGGCCGCCACCGGTGGCCGTGAAGGCCAAGCGCCAGATCCGCGAGGGTCTCCACTATGTCCGCGGTGTGCCGGAACTCTGGATGCCGCTCGTGATGATGGCGGTGGTGGGCACGTTGTCGTACAACTTCCAGACCGTATTCCCGCTCTTCGCCACGCGCGATCTGCACGGCGACGGCACCACCTTCACCGTGTTGTTCTCGGTCGTCAGCGTCGGTGCGTTGTTCGGCGCGCTGCGCACGGCGCGGCGGACCTCGACCAACGTCCGCGCCGTCGCGCTCGCGAGCCTCGGTTATGGCGCGTCCATGGCGCTGATGGCCGTCGTGCCGAACCAGTGGTTTGCGTACGGAGTCGGTCTACTGCTCGGCGTCACGAGTATCTCCTTCCTCGTCGCGTCGACCGCGATTGTTCAGATGGAAGCCGCACCGGAGATGCGCGGGCGCGTGCTCGCCCTCCAAGCGATGTTGTTCCTGGGGAGCACCCCGATCGGTGGTCCGATCGTGGGGTGGGTATCCGAACAGTTCGGGGCGCGGTACGCGGTGGCGCTCGGCGCGATCGCCGCCATCGGCGCCGGTGCCTGGGGCTACGCCATGGGCCGCGCTGCGCCGCGCGCCGCGGGCGACGCGGTCGCCGTGCCGCTCGCGGTCGAATGCGTCGAAACCGTCGACGACGAGTTGGCGCGATGACCGTCTACGCGAGCGACGCGATGATCTCGTCGGTGACCGCGGTGGTGGTCGTGGGATTGAGGTAGACGGCGCGGAGCACCGTTTCGCCGTGCCAGGTGGTGGGCATGACGAACGCCCGCTGGTCGCGCAGCATGGCGTTGGACCACTCGTAGTACTGATCGTGGGTCCATCCGGTCCGCCGCCAGATGACCACCGTGAGATCCGGGTCACGGAGCAACTCGAGGTGCGGAGCGGCGTCGATCCGGGCGGCGGCATCCCGCGCGATGGCGAGCGCGGTCTCGACGGCGTCGCGGTAGGCGTCGGTTCCGTGCACGGCGAGGGAGAACCAGAACGGCAACCCACGCGCCCGCCGGGTCAAGTGGTACGCGTAGTCGGCCGGGTTCCACTCCTGGGTTGCCCGCATCGAGTCGAGGTAGGGAGCGATCTGCGCGTGGGCGTGACGGGCGGTCTCGGGATCCCGGTAGAGCAGGGCCGCGCAGTCGAACGGCGCGAACAGCCACTTGTGCGGGTCGACGACGAGCGAATCGGCGGCTTCGATCCCAACGAACCGATCGCGGATGCTCGGCGCGGCCAGGCCCGCCAATCCGTAGGCACCGTCGACGTGGACCCAGAGCCCGCGTTCGTGCGCCACCTCCACGACGCCCGCCAGGTCGTCGATGGTGCCGGTGTTCGTCGTGCCGGCGGTGGCCACGACGGCGAACACCGAGGCGGCATCGGGATCGGCATCGAGTGCGACACGCAGCGCGGCACCGGTGAGGCGATCGTCCTTTGCCGTGGGGACGGTGAGCGCGTCCACGTCCATGATCCGCAGCGTGTTGACGAGTGACGAGTGGGCCTGATCGGCGAGCGCGACCCGCCAGCGCGGCGGGCGCTCGCGTTGTTCGGCAGCCGTGGCCCGTGCCGCGACGAGGGCGGAGAGGTTTCCGGCGGAGCCGCCGGAGACGAAGACCCCACCCGCAGCGGCGGGGAGCCCGGCGAGATCCGCAATCCAGCGCAAGGCCTGGTTCTCGGCGTAGATCGCGCCGGCGCCCTCGAGCCAGTCGCTGGCACAGATCGCCGACGAGGACACGACGACATCGAAGAACTGGCTCGCCTTGGTCGGAGCTACCGGGATGAACGAGAGGAACACGGGACTGTCGGCCGATATGCAGGCCGGCGCGAGCACGTCACGGAACCATCCGATGACCAGTTCGGGATCGTGGCCCGCGGCCGAGATCGTGGGTCCGACTGCCTCGGTGAGTTCGGCCAACGACATCGGGTGGTCGAGGGGTACCGGATCCATCCGCAGGCGATCGGTGGCGTAGTCGAAGCAGAGTGCCGCCATCTTCTCGGTCTCGAGGTCGAACTCGTGCATGGCCGTCGACCGTAGTCCGCATGATTCGCGTGCCTGGTCAGGGCCCGACCCGACTCGTCAGCACGTTTCCTGGTCCGCCGGTTCGGAGTGTCGGCCGACGATCTCGAGCAGGGAGGCCCCGTACCGTTCGAGCTTGGTCGGGCCGACGCCGGCGACGTCGAGCAGGGCCGGGGGGCTGGCCGGGCGCGCGCCCGCCATGGCCCGCAAGGTCTTGTTGTCGAAGACCACGTACGCCGGAACGCCTGCGGCACGAGCGACGTCGCGTCGCCAACTGACGAGTTCGTCGAAGAGCACGCGATCCGCCGGGCTGAGGTCTTCGTCGGCGAGTGCTTCGAGCGTGCGGCGAGCCTGACGCGCACCGCGCCGGTTCGCTTCGGGATCTCGCGGCGGCTCGGGCTCGCCCGTGATCCCACGCTCGATCTCCGCGAGGTACGGGCTCGGCGTGCGGGCACTCACGCGGTCGCCGCGCGCGCGCTTTCCTGCCCACGACACATGGAGTGCGCGCTGCGCGCGGCTCAGGCCGACGTAGAGCAGCCGACGTTCCTCGTCGAGCGCGACCGAGTCGCCCTGCGCGTGTGAGATCGGCACGAGGCCCCGCTCGAGCCCGGCGACGAAGACGGAGTCCCACTCGAGGCCTTTCGCTCGGTGGAACGTGAGCAGGTCGACCGCGTCGGAGGCGACGCCACCGTCGTCCTGGCCGCGCAGGGTGGTCCGGAGGAAATCGAGGAAGTCAGGGACCGAGCCGCGCCCGCTCGCAACCCCGAGGTACTCGCGACCGAGCTGCGCGATGGCATCTCGGTGGGCGCGACTGTCGTCGGAACTCTCGGCCGCGTCGGTGACGAGGTCGGTGAGGTGCTCGGCGAACTCGCGGCGGGGTGCCTCCGCGGCGATCGACTCGAGCGACTCGAGCGCGATCTTCACCTCGGGCCGGTCGAGAAAGGCTGCGTCCCCCCGCACGCGGAACGGGATCCCCGCCTTGCGCAATGCCTCCTCGAACGCGGCCGACTGGGCGTTGACCCGGTACAGCACGGCCATGGAACTCCAGGGTCGAGCGCCGGGCGAGAACGTGTCCCGCAGCCGCTGGGCGATCCCCCGGGCCTCGGCGTCGCCGTCGGTGTACTGGGTGATCGTCGGGGCCGGCCCGGCACCGAGCACGGTCTGGACTTCCGCCCGATCGCGGGCGGGCAGGACTGCACGCGCCGCGTCGACGATCTGCGGTGTCGAGCGATAGTTCACGCCGAGCCGGACCGTCCGCGCACCGGGGAAGTGCTCGGCGAACCGCGTGAGGTAGCCCGGGTCTGCGCCGGCGAACGAGTAGATGGCCTGGTCCGGGTCGCCGACCACGCAGAGGTCGTCCCGTTCGCCGAGCCATGCCCGCAACAACCGGAGCTGGGCCCGGCTGACGTCCTGGAACTCGTCGACGAACAGGTGCCGGAACCGCCAGCGCTGCGTGGCCGCGAACTCCATCTCGGTCTCCAGCGCCTTCG
>JBDUBS010000115.1:0-3750 GCA_040003875.1 Acidimicrobiia bacterium
GAGTCCCCGGCATTCGGCGGCGCGCGGCGCGGCTCCGGCCGGGCCGCGGCGGCGGCAGCCTTCGTCGCGGCCGGCGGAGATGCGGGGCGGGTCTCGGCCCGGGTCGGCGTCCGGGGCGGGGATGCGGTCGTCCGCTGGGGCACGCGCCGAGCGGCGGCGCCCGTCGTCGCGACCGCACCGGCCGGAACTCTCGTGCGTGCGGGTCGCGCCGGAGCCCCGGATGTTCGCCGCGCCCACCAGCCCGGTCCCTCGAGGAACGCGGTCGCGAAGACGGTGGCGAACAGGGCCCAGACCGGCACGATGACCAGCAATCGCCAGTACGTGGAGAAGCTGTGGTCGAGCATCAGGTCGACGAAGGTGTTGGTGTCGACGAACCCGGTCAACTTTGCGAGCACCCGGACGACCAGCGCGCCGAGCAGGAACGCCACGACCCAGATGAGGATCTTGACCGGCATCCGGATCTGACCACCACGGACGCGTCGTCCCGCGCTCACGGACCGACCCGAGGCCGGAGCCACGCCGGCGGCGCGCAGCGCTCCGGCGCGGGTGCCACCCGGCCGAATCTGACTCGGTGTCTTGAGTTGACGAGAACACTTGGCGCAGGGGAACACCGACCGGTCGCCCACCGCGTCGAGGCGATGCCGGTGACCGCACGCGGGACACTCGAGCGCCGTGGCCATCAGTGACCCTGCTCCCGCTGTTCTGCGGAGGTGGTGATCATCGAGTCGAGTGCGGTCAGCGCCTGACCGTCGTCGATAGCGGCCGACGCGACCGTGATGCCATCGGCCCAGTCGGCGGCCACGCCCGCCACCTGCAGCGCCGCCGCCGCATTGAGCAGCACGACGTCCCGACGCGGGCCGGGCTCGCCTTCGAGGATCGACCGCACGATCTTCGCGTTGTGCTCCGCATCCCCACCGTGGAGGGATTCAGCGGTCGTACGCGCCAACCCGAAATCCAGGGGATCGATCGTCGTCCGCTCGACGGTACCGTTGTCGATCACCATCGCAGTGGACGCGTCGACCGTGGTGAGCTCGTCCAACCCGTCGTGACCGAAGAACACCATGCCCCGCACCGCGCCGAGTTCCACGAGCGTGGCGGCGATGCGCTCGGCCATGGCCGGATCTCCCACACCCACCACTTGCCGTTTCACCCGGGCCGGGTTCGCGAGCGGGCCCAGGAAGTTGAAGGTGGTCGGCACACCGATCTGGCTGCGGACGGGCCCGGCGAACCGCATCGCCGGATGAAACGCCTGCGCGAAACAGAATCCGATCCCAGCCTGGTCGATGCACGCCGCGACGACGACGGCATCGAGGTCGATGACCACACCGAGCGCTTCGAGCACGTCAGCCGACCCGCATTGCGACGAAGCCGCGCGATTGCCGTGCTTGGCCACCCGGACCCCGGCTCCCGCCACGACCAGCGCCGACACAGTGGAGATGTTGAAGGTGTGCGACCGGTCGCCGCCGGTACCGCAGGTGTCCAAGATCGGACCCGCGTCGGCTTCCGACGCGACCTCGACCGTGTTCGCGTAGCTGAGCATCGTGCGGACGAGCGTCGCGAGTTCCAACGGGGTCTCACCCTTGGCCCGGAGCGCGACCGCGAAGGCGGCGATCTGGGCATCGGTCGCGTGACCTTCGAGGATCGTCGCCATCGCGTCGGCGACCAGGTCGGCATCGAGGTCGTTGCGCCGCAACAGGGGCAGCAACACATCGGGCCAATGCACTCTGCTGCCCGGGTTCGTCATCGGTGCTAATCCCACCACAGGTCGTGGTCGAGCACACCGCGCGCGATGAGACCCATCTGCACCTGGCTCGTGCCTTCGACGATCGTGAGTTGCTTCGCGTCTCGGTAGTAGAGCTCCATCGGGTGGTCCTGCATGTACCCGGCCGCCCCGAGCATCTGCAACGCGTGGTTGCTCACCTTCACCGCGAGTTCGGTCGCGTAGTACTTGCACATCGAGAGGTACGGCACCCATTCCTTCGTGTACTTGCCCTGGTCGGCGAGCCACGCGGCCCGGTACGTGAGGAGGCGGGCAGCCTCGATCTCGGTGGCGAGCTCCGCGATCTTCCACTGCGTGCCCTGGAAGTCGGCGATGGTCTTGGTGAACGCGGCGCGCTCCTTGGCGTACTCGACCGCGTACATCAGCGCGCCCTCGGCGAGGCCGATGCCCCGGGCGGCCACGATCGGTCGCATCGCGTTGAGGCCGAGCATGCAGAGCTGGAACCCGCCGATCTCGCCGACGACGTTCTCGTCGGGTACGCGGACACCGTCGAGGAGCAACTCGCCGGTGTCGACACCCTTGACGCCCATCTTCTTGTCGATGCGGCCGACGGACACGCCGTCCCAGCCTCGCTCGACGATGAACACGCTGATGCTGTCGTGCGCGCGCGAATCGGCGGGGCCGGTCTTGGCGAACACGCAGTACCAGTCGGCTTGCACCACGCCGCTCATCCAGCACTTGGTGCCGGTGAGTACCCAATCGTCACCATCGCGCACCGCTCGGGTCCGCATCCCCATCACGTCACTGCCGGCCTGCGGTTCGGAGAGACCGAACGCGGCGCGCTGCTCACCGGTGGCGAGCGGGGTGAGGTACTTGTGCTTCTGCTCCTCGGTACCCGCGATGAGCAGCGAGCCCGTGGGCAGGCGGGTCAAGAGCAGCATGAGCGCGGCGGCGTTGGAATACTTCGAGATCTCCTCGATGGCGATCGCCAACCCGAGGATTCCGGCCCCCGAGCCCCCGTAGGCCTCGGGGATGCACAACCCGGTGAGGCCCGTCTCCACGAAGAGTTCGAAGAGGTCTTGGGGATACTCCTCGCTCAGGTCGATCTCGCGCGCACGGGGCGCGACCTTCTCCTGGGCGAGCTTCCGGACGCTGGCCTGAAGCGCTTCCAGCTCCGGCGACAAGTCGAAATCCATGAAGAATCGAGCCTACCGGTCCCCTCAGCCCATTTCGGGTTTGTACCCGGGGATCACTCAGGCGCGGACGTGGGTCGCCAACCACTCCGCTTCGAGACGACCGAGGTGCGACGACGGCGGGCCTCCGACCCACGGCCAGAGTTCCTCCCCCACCGACCGCCAGTCGGCGCACGCGCCGAGCGACGCGAGCACCGCAAACAATCCGAGGTTCACTCGCTGGACCACTACGAACGCCGGTGGAACGTTGGCGTACTTCATGACCTCGCCGTACGGACCCTTGACGTCGAAGAACCGCCGGACGATCTCACTCGCGAACTCGCTGGTGATCGGATGGCGGCCCCGCTCGGTCATGTGTGAATAGAAGTGACCGAAGTACTCGGTGACGTCGTGGTCGCTCACCGGGGCACCGGGCTGGAGGAACCCGGCGTTCTCCATGGCCAGCCGGAACTCGACCGGGTCGGGATCGAGCACGACCGTCTCGATGAGCCGGCGGATGAGATCGATGTCCGCAGGCGCGAACTCCTTCACCAGCCCGAAGTCGAGGAAGGTGACGCGACCGTCGGGACGGAACAGGTAGTTGCCCGGGTGCGGATCGCCGTTGAAGAGCCGCAGGCGGTAGAAGGAACGGAACACGAACCGGAAGATCGCCTCGCCCGCGAGGTCGCGCTGCTCCTGGGTCCAGGTCTGTGCCTCCGAGAAGCGCACCCCTTCGGCCAGCTCGGTGGTGAGCACGCGCGCCGAGCTGAACTCGTCGACCACCCCCGGCACGTGGATGAACGGATGGTCCGCGTAGTAGTCGGCGAACCGCTGCTGGCGGCGGGCCTCGAGTCGGTA
>JBDUBS010000503.1:0-3748 GCA_040003875.1 Acidimicrobiia bacterium
TCTTGCCCGCGGCGAGGGTGGGCAGGTGTTCGAGGTGCTCGACGCGCTCGGGCGTCTTGAACGTCGCGACTCCTCGAGCGCGGAACCAACGCCGGCACTCGTCGAGGTCGAACGACGGATCGGCCACCACGAAGATGCAGACCCGTTCGCCGAGGCGGGCGTCGGGTTCGCTCACCGCGGCGGCCTCGCGCACCGCCGGATGCGCTTCGACGATGCGCTCGACTTCCGCGGCGGCGATGTTCTCGCCGGCGCGGATGATGACGTCCTTCTTGCGGCCGACGATGGTGAGCCAGCCGTCGTCGAGCGTCGCGAGGTCACCGGTGTGGAACCATCCGTCGGTCACGACGGCGCGGGTCTGGTCGGCGTCGAGATATCCGGCAAAGAGTTCCGGGCCCTGGACGAGCAGCTCACCGTCGGCTGCGATCTGCAGGAGGGTGGCCGGGTCGACCACACGACCGTCGGTGTGCGCCGCTCGGTCTACCGAGTCCGTAGCCGTCGAGGTCGTGAGGGTCGGTGCCTCCGTCGATCCGTAGGCGCGCTTGACTGTGCACTGCAGCCGCACCGCCGCGTCCTCGACGAACGCCGGGGTGACGCCGGCGCCACCCGACGACACGAGTCGGAGCGATGCGACTCGATCCGTCCGGAATCCCGGTGCCCCCGTCAGCCCGACGAAGAACGTCGGCGGGCCGATCATGAACGTGATGCGTTCGGACTCGATGAGGTCGAGCGCGTGCTCGGGGTCCCAACGCTCCATGAGGACGGTTCGCATCTCGGCGGCGCCGGGCACGAGCACACCGTTCAGGAGCCCGGAGATGTGTGCGAGGGGTGCGGGCATGAGGACCACGTCCGCGGGGGTCAACGCGTGCACGCCGACCATCGTGCGCGCCTTCGCGGCGAGGCCGCGATGCGTGTGGAGCACACCTTTGGGCCCACCCTCCGAACCGCCGGTCCAGAGCACGACGGCCAAGTCGGCGGGCTGCGCGTGCACCTTCGTGTGCCCCTTCGCGGCGGTCAGGGATCGGACCTGGTCGCGCAAGTCGTCACGGGGGAGGAAAACCGTGGGCTCGAGCGTGGCCACGAGCCGTTCGACCTCCCCGGTCCCGGCCTGGTGGTGCAGGGGCGCGGCAATGGCGCCGAGCTGCCAACACGCGCGGTACAGCTCGACGACCTCGGGCCAGTTCGGTGCCTGCCAGGCGACGACATCGCCCCGTCCGACGCCGAGGCTCCGCAGTCCGGCTGCGAGGTGAGGCGATTGGCCGACGACCGTCGAAAGGACCGGGACGTCCCACGCACCGCCGGGTTCGCGGTAGACGGCCGCCCGCGGGTGACGGTAAGTCGCGCGCAGGTGAGCGGTCACCCGCGCGGCGGCGTCTTCCACGCGTGGCCGCTCGGAGTGGCCCCGCGCAGCAAGTTGGTACCGATGAAGTTCCGTTGGATCTCGACGGTCCCGGCCCCGATGCACAGGCCGCGGATGTCGCGGTAGACGCGTTCGACGGGGTACTCGCGGGAGTAGCCGTATCCGCCGAGCAGTTGGATCGCTTCGTCGCACACGAACTTCGCCGCCAGGTTGGCCGCGGTCTTGGCCATCGCGGTCTCGAGGGGCGGGGGAGTGCCGTGCGCGCCGGCGAGGTGGACGGCCCGCTTCAACAGCAGTCGGGCCGCTTCGAGTTGGGTTCCCATGTCGGCGATCTTCCATTGCAGACCCTGGAGGTCGGCGAGGGGTCGGCCGCCGATGACGCGCTCGTTCATGTACTGGATTGCGTACTCGAGCGCACCCTGCGCGGCACCGACACACATTGCGGCGTTGCCGCACCGCTCGTGGTTGATGTGGCCGATCAGCGTTCGGAAGGACGCGTTGGAGTCCGCATCCCCGGCGAGCAGCACGTCACCCGGCTCGATGCGGACGTCGTCGAAGGCGAGTTCCGCTTCGCTGGTGGCGCGCAGCCCCATCTTCTCGTGGGTACCGGCGATGCTCACACCATCGGCTTCGAGGTCGACCAGAACCGCGCCGATTCCCTTGGTGCCCTCACTGCCGGGAAAGCGACACCAGACGAGACATGCGCGCGACTTGTGGCCGCCGGTGACGTAGTTCTTGTACGCGTTGAGTCGATAACCGTCACCATCGGGTGTCAAACGCGCCCGCATGTGACCGACGGCCGAACCCGCCTCGGTCTCGGAGATGCCGATGCAGAACAGGGCCTCGCCGGAGGCTGCCATCGGGAGCCACCGTTCCCTCAGCGCGTCCGATCCGAGGTGCTCGACGGCGCGTGGCGGGCCGTTGAAGGTGAGTTGGGCGAGGATCGCACTCGAGACGTCGGCCCGGGCCAGCTCCTCGAGCACGATCGCGGCCTCGATGTCGCCGAGGCCCATGCCGCCGTACGCCTCGCCGATCGTGATCCCGAAGAGGTCGGCCGCCCGGATGGCGTCCCACGACGCCTGCGGGAACGCCTCGGTCTCGTCTCCCGTCCGGGCCATGGGTGCAAGCGATCGCTCGGCCACTCCGCGTGCGAGTTCCCGTAACGAGAGCTGGTCCTCGGTCTCGGCGAACGGATCGGTTCCGGTGCTGGCCACGGCGGCGCACGTTACCGGTCCCGGCGGCGCTCTCCTGCCGACCCGGCTCGGTGCCATCGGGCGAGCCCGCCGACCGTTGTCCCTTGGTGTACCGAGGGGCTACAGCAACGCACAAGGGTCGGTCCGCAATGCCTGCCCGGTCGAAAGGACCAGGGTCGACCTATGCTCCAGCGCGTCACGCAGGGTGGCACGGGACGGCTGAGGTGCGGATGCGATCACGGGAGGAACACGGTGAGACGCTCGCGGAAGTGCTCGTGTCGACGACCCTCCTCGGCATCATCGGGATCGGCATCATCGGCGCAATTGCCTCGGTCTTGATCAGCACCGACATCGACCGCCGGGTGTCGGCGGGGGAGACGGTGCTGCGCTCGTACGTGGCTGCGATCGAGGACGCCGGTTACGTCGACTGTGCGAGCGCAGACAGCTACGCCGCCGCCGACGTGGGGTACACCAAGCCGGGGAACTACAACGTCCGGGTGAGCAGCATCTCGTACCAGGACGCCAGTACGTCCTCGCCGACCCGTCCGATCGTGCCGCCGGCCACCGTGCCGCTGACCTTCCCGAAGACGTCGTGTCCGGACGGGGTCGATCCCGGACTCCAACTGATCGCGGTTGAGGTCACCAGCACCGGTTCCCGTCATACGACGGAGCGGATCACCTTCGTGAAGCGGAAGGTCGGACCTTGATGCGGCCGCTCGAACGACGGTCCGAGGACGGGTTCACGTTGCCCGAACTCCTCGTGGCGATCACCATTCTCGGCATCATCATCGTGGCCATCGGGGCGATGATCACCACGTCGTTCCGCACCACGACGTTGGTGAGCGCCGAGCTTCAGGGCTCTCGCGGTCCGAAGGTGGTGTCGCGCTACTGGATACCAGACGCCGAGCAGGCCAAAACGGTCGACACGAGCGCCCCGTGCGGAACCGGGACCACGGTGGTCGCGACGTTCCACTCGGACATCGCGCCGTCGGCCTTCACGTCGCCCACCGACATCGGTGATGGTGGCCCACGTACCATCACGTGGTGGGAGGTCGCCGGACCGAGGGACCAACTGGTGCGCCGCGTCTGCGACGGCTCTGGCGCGCCCAAGAGCCTGACGGTCGTCTCCGATCTCAAGGGTCCCCCGACCCTCGACGTCACCGTCGCCGGGCACTACACGATCTCGGTGGCGGTGCCC
>JBDUBS010000599.1:0-3742 GCA_040003875.1 Acidimicrobiia bacterium
TCGACGGGGACGTAGTCGCGAGCTGCGGGTCCGGTGTAGACCTGCCGCGGCCGCCCGATCTTGGTCTTCGGGCTCTCCATCATCTCTTTCCAGTGCGCGATCCAACCCGGGAGACGGCCCATCGCGAAGAGCACCGTGAACATCTCCGTCGGGAACCCCATCGCGCGGTAGATGAGCCCGGAGTAGAAGTCGACGTTCGGGTACAGCTTGCGGTCGATGAAGTACGGGTCGGTGAGTGCCACCTCTTCGAGCCGACGGGCGATGTCGAGAAGCTCGTCGCGGCCGTCGAGCTCGCCGATGACGCGATCGACGGTGTCGGCCAGGATGCGGGCGCGCGGGTCGTAGTTCTTGTACACGCGGTGGCCGAATCCGGAGAGCCGGAAGTTCGAGTCGGGGTCCTTGGCCATGGTGACGTACCGGTCGATGTCTCCGCCGTCGCGCCTGATGCCTTCGAGCATCTCGAGCACGGCCTGGTTCGCGCCGCCGTGGAGCGGTCCCCACAACGCGTTGATGCCGGCCGCGACACTGGCGAAGAGGTTGGCGTCCGACGACCCGACCATGCGGACGGTCGACGTCGAGCAATTCTGCTCGTGGTCGGCGTGGAGGATGAGCAGTTGCTTCAGGGCGTGCACGATGGTGGGTGAGACGTCGTAGGGCTCCGACGGCACCGCGAACGTCATGGTCAGGAAGTTCTCGATGAGATCCAGCTCGTTGTCCGGATAGAGGAACGGCTGGCCGATCGATTTCTTGTACGCGTAAGCGGCGATCGTGGGGAGCTTGGCCATGAGCCGCAGGATCGAGAGTTGGACCTCGTCACTGACGTGCGGGTCGTCACTGTCCTGGTAGAAGGTCGAGAGCGCACTGACGACGCTGGACAGCACCGCCATCGGGTGGGCGTCCTTGGGAAATCCGCCGAAAAAGCTCTTCACGTCCTCGTGCAACAGCGTGTGGCGTCGAATGCCGAAGCGCCAGTCGTCGACTTCGTCGTTGCTCGGCAGGTGGCCATAGATGAGCAAGTAGGAAGTTTCGAGGAAGCTGGGGGAGTCGCGTTCGACCAGTTCCTCGATGGGGATACCCCGGTACCGGAGGATGCCCGCGTCGCCGTCGATATAGGTGATGGCCGACTCGGTCGCGCCGGTGTTCATGTAGCCGTAGTCCATGGTGATGAACCCGGTCGACGAGCGCAGCTTGGCGATGTCGATGGCCATCTCGTTCTCGGTCCCGCGGACGACGGGCAGTTCGAGTTCGGTATCACCGTGGCGGAAGTAGGCGGGTGTCTCTTCGGTCACAGCGGCTCCTCGGCGGTCGGCGGTAGTCATTCGCACCCTACAGGCGTCTCCCGTCGAATCGTCGGGCAGGGCAGTAGCGTCCGCCACTGATGGATTTCGATCTCTCGACGGACCAGATCGCGCTCGACGACGCCGCGCGCGAGTTCCTCGACGACGAGTGTCCGCCGGCCCGGATCCGCGGCGTGCACGCGTCCGGTGCCGGATGGGATCCCGAACTCTGGTCGGCGATGGTCGACCTCGGCTGGCTCGGAGTCGCAGTCGAGGAGGCCGAGGGCGGTCTCGGACTCGGCACGGTCGAGTTGGCTGTCCTGCTCGAGCAGGCCGGTCGGCATCTGGTCCCGGTGCCGTTGCTCCCGACCGTCGTGGCACTCGACCTCGCCCGCGCTTGTGATGCGTCGGATCTGGTGGCCGACCTCATCGGGGGACGGACGGCCTGCCTCGCGTGGAGTGCCGAGAACGGCGCAGTCCGGGCCGACGGCGAACGCCTCACCGGCCGTCCTGATCCGGTCGCGTTCGCACCGACCGCCGACATGGCGTTGGTGGTGGCTCGCGAGGGCGACGTGGACGCGGTGTTCGTGGTGAGCCTCGACGGGCCGCTCCGGCCGGCGGCCGAGCCGGCGATGGATCTCAGCCGGCCGATCGGTTGGCTGCACTTCGATGCCACTCCGGCAAGACGTCTGGGTGGCGCGGACGCGGCCGCGCGGCTCCTCGATCTGGCCGCGACCGCTTCGTCCCTCGAGCTGCTCGGCTCGGCCTCGATCGCCCTCGAACTCGCCGTCGAATACGCGAAGGACCGAGTGCAGTTCGGACGGCCCATCGGCTCGTTCCAAGCCGTCAAGCACCGTTGCGCCGACATGCTCGTCGACGTCGAGGGAATTCGTTCGAGCGCCTACTGGTCGGCCTGGTGCTTCGGGGCGGACGATCCCGATCGGGCCATCGCGGCATCGACGGCGAAGACGTGGGCCGGCGACGCGTCGAAGCGCGTGATGGCGAGCGCGCTCCAGGTACACGGTGGCGTGGGGTTCACCTGGGAGCACGACCTCCACCTCTACATGAAGCGTTCGCAACTCGACCAGGTGAGCTTCGGGGACGCGGTGTGGCATCGCGCCCGGCTCGGTCGCATGTTGCGGGAGAAGGTCGACGCCGGAGTGAGCGTGTTGTGAGCGTGGACCCGGAGTCACCGAACTGGTTCGCGGGGGGTCCGCCGCTCCGGGGTCGGATGGAGCTCTTGTCCATGGACACCGAGTGGCGCGGCTCGACGGCGAGCCAATGGCGTCCGAGCGGATCGTGTCGATGAACATCGCCGAACCAGTGACGCGCGCCGATGGCTGAAGACCTGAGCGACCTGGTCGAAGTCGGCGATCTCGACGAGCTACTGCGAGCCACCGACCGACTTTGCGACGCCCGAGAGTGGGAGACCCTCGTCGAGTTACGCGACCGGTGCCGCACCGCGGTCGAACGCGGTAAGCAACTCTGGCCGGCCGCGAATCACATGGAGTACCGGTTGGCCCTCGACTCGCCCGGTGAGGTCGCGGCCCGGATGCTCACCGATGTCGCGGGACAGTTTGGACTCGGTCCGCTGGCCGAGGTCGCCGCGGCGGGCCATGCATGGTCGGAACTCGCACCGTTCGCGCCGCGCACACCGCCGGCGGCCACCTGTCTGTACGAGCGCGTCGTGCGCGGCGAGGATCTGGCCGACGCGCCCCGGCCGGGCCCCGACCCCTTCGAACTCCCGCAACGACTCTGCGACTGGGAACCGCACTATCCCGTGGCCGAGTACCGGTCGCACGACGCCGACTTCCCGTCACCCGAGCCGGCGGCGGGTGGTGTGCCGACGGAAGTGACCGGCGGCGCCGAGCCCATCGTGCACACGGCGGTGGCGCGCACGCTGCGCGACCTCGTGCATCCGTGGACCGCCGATGGCGATGCCACCGCGGTCGCAGTGTCCGGAGATGCCCGGGACGCCATCGGACTGCTCGACGGTCCCGAGGTGCGGTTGTCGGAGGTGGAACTCGGCACGGCGCTCGCCTGGCTCGGCTGGGCCGGCGCGAGTGGTGGTGCCCACGGTCGGCGTCGCGGTGCGGCCGCGGGTCGGCTCGATGCCTGGATGGTGCTCGCGGAGCTGGTCGACCTCGGTGAGACCTGGCCTCCGGACCCGGACGCGCTCGGCGAACGGGCCCGGAGGATGCGCTGGTTCGTCTGGGACGCGATGGGGATCGGACCGACGGGGTGGGTCCTGCGCGTGGCGGTCGAGGATCCCGACCGCAACGTCGCCTTCGCCCTCTCCGCCCACGACCCCGCCTGACCCATTCCCCCACACTTTGGCGTCACACAACGACCCATACGCGGGTTCGGTGACGCCAAAGCGCGTGGTGAGTGCGACCGGGCGAGGGAATGAGCCCGACGAGGGCGTGACCGTCAGGAGCGCGAACGGACGAGCATTCGGAGCGCGG
>JBDUBS010000596.1:0-3739 GCA_040003875.1 Acidimicrobiia bacterium
TTTCGGCCTGCTCCTCGGGTTGGTGCTCGTTGCCGGTGCGTGTGACTGGTCGAGCGTCGGCTTCGACGCCAGCCGCAGCAGCTACAGCGCCTTCGACACGAAGCTCACGCCCGCCAACGTCGTCGGGCTCACGCAACGCTGGAAAGCCAACGCCGGCAACCAGTCCTCCGCTCCCGTTGTGGCGGACGGAAGGCTGTTCGTCACCAACCAATACGTGGAGAACGTCCACCCCGGTAGCTTGCTTGCGTACGACGCAACCGGAGCGACCTGCACCGGCGCTGCACCGGCGACCTGCACGCCCGTCTGGTCGAAGGGCTTCCCGGTCCAGGACGGCTTTTCAAGCGACCCGCAGTGGAGTCCGCCCATTTCGTCACCACTCGTGACACCGGACTTCGTGTCGGCAGGTGGCTTCTTTCACGGAAACGTCTACGTCGGCGGCGGCTACATCCATGCCGGCGACTACGCCGGCGGATCGTTCGATCTCGCGACGGGTGCTGCCGTGACCGGACAACTCCGAACCGGCGCCGCGCCGGCGACGGCCGCCCAGGGCGCGGTGTACGGGTACCGAACCGAGCTCTATACATACGGGAGTGTCCTGTACCGCAGCTACTACGACATCACTCGTCTGTTCGCGACGGTCCCGTCCGGTCAGGGCAAGTCGTTCGTGATCGATGGTCCGGATCCGAATCAGCTCGGGAGCCCACGAGAGTTCGTCGGGAGCGCACCGGCGGTGGCCGATCACCGGCTCGTCGTCCTCAGTGCCGGTCAACTCCAGACCTACGACGCGGACGGTATGCAGAACTGCGCCGATCCCAAGAGCAGCGGCCTACAGGATAGGAACACCCTTCCCACCACGGTCTGGTCGTGTCGACCCCTCTGGACCGCGACGTTGGGTCAACCGGGTGCGTTCGACGGGATGCCGGCGGTCGCCAAAGGCCGCGTCTACGTCCCGGAACTCAATGGTGGGGTCGAGGTGTTCGACGCAGCGGGCTGCGGCCAGCCCACCTGCAATCGCTTGTGGACGGCCCACGCGGGATCGGTGCACGTCGCACCCGTTGCGGTGACCGACACGACGCTGTTCGTGACGTCCGACGACGGTCATCTCTACGCCTTCCCGTCCGCCGGCTGTGGTGCAGCGACCTGCGAACCGATCTGGACTGCCAGTATCCCCGGACCTCATGCTCCATCGGTTGCGGGATCGGTCCTCTTCGTCGGGACCAACAGCGGCACCCTCGCCGCATTCGACACCCACGGCTGCGGTCAGGCCACCTGTACTCCGCTCTGGACCACGAATGTCGGCGCTCCCATCAGCACCGCACCCGCCATCAGCGACGGGCGAGTGTTCGTCACCGACACCACCGGCACCATCCACGCCTACGGGCTCTGACTCGCCCGGAGTGTGACGCTCGGCGGTGGTGCTTTCGTCGCTGCGCCTCCTGCGGCATGATCGGGTGATGGCCCCCGTCCGGATCACCGCCGGTTCCGGCGCGATCACCGTGACCGCGGAGGAGCGCGACGACGTGATCGTCGACCAGGGCCAGCACCACCCGCTCGGTGGGGTGCTCGAGATCAAGGGCGATTCCGAGGGCGTGGTGATGCGCGTCCCGAATGGGACCGACCTCGTCGTCGGTGCGTCGTCGGG
This sequence comes from Acidimicrobiia bacterium, assembly GCA_040003875.1. Lineage (GTDB taxonomy): Bacteria > Actinomycetota > Acidimicrobiia > IMCC26256 > JAENVU01 > JAENVU01. The sequence goes on from JBDUBS010000596.1 coordinate 1,643, forward strand.
TTCGATCACGCTCCAGGGCGATCTCGGTGAGGTTCGCGCCACCACCCGCAGCGGCGGGATCGAGGTGGAATCGGCGACGTCGCTCGACGTTCGCACGATGTCGGGCCGGGTGAAGATCGGCACGATCGCCGGCGCGGCGCGGATCAAGACCGCGAGTGGGAAGGTCTCGCTCGTCCGCGTCGACGAGGAGTTGCACATCGCGAGCGTGTCGGGTGCGGTCAAGGTGGTCGACGCCAACGGCGAGGTGCGGGTGAACACCGTGAACGGCACGGTAGATGTCTCGCTGGGCACGGCGTCGGACGCGCGGGCGGATTCCGTGTCCGGCTCGGTCAACATCCGCTTGCCACGCGGCGTCAAGCCGTCGTCGTCGTTGCTCTCGATCAGTGGATCCTGTGTGTGCGAAGTCGAGACCGGTGACGACTGTTCGGTCACCGGTCGGACTGTCAGCGGACGGATCACGATCAAAGCGCGCGCATGACCACCGCGACCGGCGCCGTGGTGTTCACCGATCTCGTCGGTTTCACCGAGTTCACCGCGACGGCGGGTGACGACGAGGCATTGCGCCTGCTCGCGGTCCAGGACCGGATCGTCACCAGCCTGCTCGACGACGACGCCCGCATCGTCAAGGAACTGGGCGACGGACTGATGCTGTTCTTCAGCGAGCCGTGCGGAGCGATCGCCACCATGTTGCGCGTGCTCGTCGCGTTCGAGGCCGCGGCAGAGATCGAGGAACTTCCCCTCTGGGCGCGTGTCGGCGGACACTGGGGAACGCCGAGCACCCGAGGGGACGACCTGGTCGGACACGACGCCAACGTCGCCGCTCGGATCGTCGACATCGCATCGCCCGGGGAGTTGCTCGTGTCGCAAGCACTGATGCACGCGGGTGACCAAAACGGCGTCGTGTTCTCGGAGATCGGGCCCGTGATGATGAAGGGGCTCGTCGAACCCGTCTCGCTCTTCCGCGCCGAGGCGGCCCTGGGCAAGGACCTCGATCTGATGGCAGGGATGACCACGCTCGCGCCGTAACCTGGGATCGAGCCGACCCGAAGGGACTGCGTGGCTGCCGACGGTTTCGTGCACCAACTTCCGGACACCGATCCGACGGAGACCCGGGAATGGTTGGAGTCACTCGACGCCGTCGTCGACACCCACGGTGCCTCCCGGGCGCGGTACCTCCTGATGCGGCTCCTCGAGCACGCCGGGTCGCGTGACGTCGGTCTGTCGGCCGCGATCTCGACGCCGTACGTCAACACGATCCCGCCCGAGGCCGAACCCTGGTTCCCCGGTGATGAGCATCTCGAACGTCGGATCCGGGCGTACGTCCGCTGGAACGCGGTCGCGATGGTCGACCGTGCGAACCATCGGTTCGAGGGTCTGGGCGGCCACCTCTCCACCTACGCCTCGGCCGCGACCCTCTACGAAGTCGGCTTCAATCACTTCTTCCGGGGCAAGGACGACGGCAGCCACGGCGACCAGGTCTTCATCCAGGGCCACGCCGCGCCGGGGATCTACGCCCGCGCGTACCTCGAGGGACGCCTGACCGAGGACCAGCTCGACCGGTTCCGGCGCGAGGTCGAGGGCGACGGGCTGTCGTCGTATCCCCACCCCCGGCGGATGCCCGAGTTCTGGGAGTTCCCGACGGTCTCGATGGGTCTCGGTCCGTTGAACGCCGTCGCACAGGCCCGCATGAATCGCTACTTGCTCCATCACGAACTCGCCGACACGAGCGGTTCCACCGTCTGGTGCTTCATCGGTGACGGCGAGATGGACGAACCGGAGTCCAAAGCGGGCCTGTCGATCGCGGCGCGGGAGCAGCTCGACAACCTGGTGTTCGTCGTCAACTGCAACCTCCAGCGGCTCGACGGTCCGGTGCGGGGCGGCGGGAAGATCATCCAAGAACTGGAGATGGCGTTCCGGGGTGCCGGTTGGAACGTCATCAAAGTCGTGTGGGGCCGAGAGTGGGACCCGCTCCTCGCAGCCGATGTCGACGGCGTACTCGTGGCCCGGATGAACCAGGCCGTCGACGGAGACTTCCAGAAGTACGCGACCGAGTCCGGTGCGTACATCCGGGAGCACTTCTTCGGCCCGGATCCGCGC
>JBDUBS010000354.1:0-12602 GCA_040003875.1 Acidimicrobiia bacterium
GTTCGTCGCAGCCGCCGCGCAGCTCGCCGGACGGGTGCCCCGAATCATCGAGTGACGCGCATTGAGTGACCTTCAAGTCGCTGGCGTGACCGGTCGATGACCTCCAGGTCAGAGTCCGAACCCGAACGTGACGAGGAGCATCGGTGCAGCCCCGCAACGCCCCCGCCGGGACGCCTCCGATCACGGGGGGCCCGGCCAACGGTTCGCGGCCCTACCGAGGGCCCGATCGTCGCGGCGTGGCGCAGTTCGTCATCCCCCCGGCGCTCCCGACTGCGATCCTGCTCCTCCTCGGTGTGGCGTCGGTCGTCCTCTCCCCCGACGTCCGGGTCGAGGTCTCGGCGACCGCGCTCGCCAAGCTGGGCGCGATTGCCGCGACCCTCGCGTTCATGACCGGCGTCGCGTCGTTGCTCCGCTGGCGCCTCGACGGCATTGCCCGCGGTTGGTGGTGCGGTTGGGCGTTCGTCGTCATCGGCACCGGCTACCTCTTCCTCGGCTCGCTCAACCCTGCGAACATCGCGGGCGCCGAACTGGCCGCGGTCGTGCTCGCCATGCTCCTCGTGGCGCGTTCGGTCTTCGGCCCCGCCGTCGACGCGACGATCCGGCTGGGCACCACGATCACCCAGATCGCGCTCGGTCTCGCCATTGCGCTCGTTCCGGCAGTGGCCGTCGGCCACTCACCCGAGCGGGTCCGGGTCGCGCTCGCCATCACCGGCGGCTTGTGGATGTTGCTTGCCTTGGCCGCCGCGGCGCGCCAACACCGCGGCCATCACGATGCAGGTGGCAGTTGGATCATCCCCGTCGCAGTCGCCTTCGGCCTCGCCGAGTTGATCCCGATCAGCATCGGACACGCGCCGACCGGAGCCGTCGCGGACCGCGTGTTCGAGTTGGCAGCCACCGGGCTCGCCAGCGTCGGCGCGTTGGGCGGACTCGTCGGCGCGGCCGTCCACCACCGCACCCGAGCCCTGCGCGAGCAGGTCGAACGGGAACGGGAGTCGGCCAACCACCGTCGGGTCGAGGAGTCGTTCGCCGACCGCTTGCACGAGATGCGCTCGACCATGGTCGCGATCGAGGGAGGCGTGGCCACCTGGGGTCCCACGGAGAACGACGCAACGCCGGAGTCCACACTGCGCGCCGCGCTCATCGCCGAGATCCGCCGGCTCCGCACGCTGGTGAACGAATCGCCGTCGGCCACGGGCGTCGAGGTGTTCGACGTCGAGATGACCCTCGCCCCGACCATCGCCCTCCACCGCGCGAGCGGGCAGCACGTGACGTTCCGCAGCGACGGCATCACCCGGGCCGTGGCCCGACCGGCCGAGATCGCCCAGGTGGTCGAGGGCCTCCTCACGAATGCCGCGAAGTATGCACCTGGTGTCGAAGTGCGCGTGGTCGCCCGCCACGAGTTGGACGAGGTCTCCATCCGGGTCGAGGACGATGGTCCGGGGATCGATCCGCTCTACTGGGATCGGGTGTTCGACCGGGGATTCCGGGTCGATCCGGATTCGCCCACCGGCGACGACGGCATCGGCCTCAGCGTCGCCCGGCGCCTCGTCCGTAGCCAGGACGGCGACCTCTGGGTCGAGGCCGCAGCCAGCGGCGGCGCGGCCTTCGTCATGTCGGTGCCCGCCGCCCCCGCGCTCAGGATCGTGCCGACGCGTGCCGAAGGACTCCGTATGACCGACGGGACATCGACGCGCACTGCGGAGGCACGATGAGCGACACCGCCATCTCGTCGTCATCCGGCGTCGCCGCACTCGCCGCGCACGTTGCGATCGTCGAGGACCACGGGCTGCTCGCGCAATCCCTGGCGTTTGCGCTGCATAACCTGGGGGTCGAGGTCACCGTCGTCGACGATCTCACGCGCGCCAACGTGCTCGCGACCCTCTCCGAGCACGAGCTCCACCTCGTACTCCTCGACTTCGATCTCGGCGCGGCCGGCCGGGGCATCGATCTGATCCGCCCGATCACCGATCTCGGGATCCGCGTCGTGATGCTCACCGGTGAGACCAGTCCGATCACGCACGCCGAATGCATCGAGGCGGGCGCAGTCGGCATCATCAGCAAGAGTGAGGCATTCGAACGCCTCATCGAACAGATCACCGACGTCGTCGACGGTCGCAACATCCTGAGCGTGTCCGCACGTGAGCATCTCCTCGCCGAACTGCGCTCCCATCGGGCGCGCGAGCAGCAACGACTCGCGCCGTTCGATCGCCTCACCGTCCGCGAGTCCGAGGTCCTCCAAGACCTCATCGAAGGCAAGAACGCAGAGACCATCGCATCCGAGAGTTACGTGTCGGTCGCGACCGTGCGGTCCCACATCAAGGCGTTGCTGTCGAAGCTCGGCGTGAACAGCCAGCTGTCGGCGGTGGCGATGGCCCAGCGTTCGGGCTGGGTCAACCGTCGTCCGCACCACCCGCGATGAGTGCACATTCCTGAATTGTGGTGATGCCAACCGTCGCGCTTTCCGCGATGCTGGAAACCCATGACGACGGCGGCTCAACTCCTCGCCCCCCCGCCGGCGACGCCCCAAGCGCGCGCGGTGCAGTTCGCGACCGGTTTCGACCCACTCGACCTCGCCATCGGCGGTTTCCGCGCCCACGATCTCGCGATCGTCGGTGGACGGCCGGGTGTCGGCAAGACGGTCGTCGCGCTGCAGTGGGCCCGTCAGATGGCCATGTGCGGTCAGACGGTCGTCTACGCGGGGTACGACCACACGCCCGCGGCGCTCGTTCGTCGCCTCCTCGCCATCGAGCTGCGCAGCCTGGCCCGGCCCGACGAACTGTCCGGGTTGCCGGGACTCCGCGCGCTCGCCGAGGAAGTCGTACTCGGCGCGGTCCCCCTGCAGGCCCTGACCGCGGAGCCACTCGGCGAGGAAGCCACGCTGCGGCTCCGCGAATACGGCTCTCGGATCCACCTGGTCCGGCCCGCGACCGGATCCTCCGGCGTCGCCGGCCTCGCCCGGCTCGTGACCGAGCATCGATCCGACGCGACCGCGCTCATCGTCGACTCCATTCAGCAGGTCGCACCCCACCGCACCGCGCTCGACTCCACGGCACATACCGACCACGTCGTCGCGCAGTTGAAGGATCTCGCGATGGTCGCCGAGATCCCGGTGATCGGCGTGTCGGGCGTCGACCACGCCGGGCTCACTGCTCGCCGGGTGCAGCTCCACCACCTCGAAGGCGCGAGTGCACTGGCCCACGAGGCCGATGTGGTCATCCTGCTCAACGACAAGCGAGACGTCGTCGCGCCACACGCCGGCGGTGACGGTTCGGAACGCTGGACCGTGTTCAGCATCGAGAAGCACCTCGAGGGCGCGGCCGACCTCCACCTCGAGTTCCGCCAGGACCTGGCCAACTTCCGCTTCGACCCGGCGGGTGGGTTCGTCACCGGCGACTTCGCCGCCGCGACGCCCCTCGACCTAGGGGTGAAATAACCTCCGGGGATGTCTGACGTCCATCCCATGCGCATCGGTTCCTCGCTCGTGACCACTGGGGAGGAAGCGACGATCCGATCGCCCTTCGACGGCTCCGAACTCGGCCGGGTCTCGATCGGCACCGCCGACCACGTCGATCAGGCCGTCGGCGCGGCCCAGGGGGCGCGGCGCGAACCCATGCCCGCCCACCAACGCGCTGCGATCCTCGACGCCGCGGCCGACGCGCTCGCCGACCGGCACGAGGAGTTTGCCCGTTCCATCGCCGGCGAGGCCGCCAAGCCCATCAAGTCGGCCCGGGTCGAGGCGGCACGCGCGGTCGGCACGTTCCGATTCGCTGCGGTCGAGGCTCGCACGCTGACCGGTGACACCATCTCCATGGATGCCAACGACGCCGGCGTCGGCAAGTTCGGCTTCACCCTGCGCGTCCCGATCGGCGTGGTCGGCGCGATCAGCCCGTTCAACTTCCCGCTGAACTTGGTCACGCACAAGGTCGCGCCCGCGATCGCAGCCGGCTGTCCGGTGGTCCTCAAGCCGGCGTCACAGACCCCGCTCACCGCGCTCAAGCTGGCGTCGATGCTCCTCGACGACGCGGGCCTGCCTGCGGGCTGGCTCAACGTCGTGGTCGGTGGCGGCAGCACCGTCGGCAACGCACTCGTCGACCACGACGACATCGCGTACATCACCTTCACCGGCTCCCCCGAGGTCGGCTGGGGCATCAAGGGCCGCGCGCCGCGCAAGAAGGTCGGTTTGGAACTCGGTAACAACGCGCCGGTCATCGTCGAACCGGATGCCGACCTCGAACTCGCGGCCACGAAGATCGTCGCCGGCGGATTCGGGTACTCGGGTCAGACCTGCATCTCCGTGCAACGTGTGTACGTCCACGACTCGGTGCGGGACGAACTGGTGGACCGCGTCGTGGCCCAGGTCGACACGCTCGTCGTCGGCGACCCGATGGACGATGCGACCGACGTCTCCGCGCTCATCAACGAGGGTGAACGCGACCGCATCGTCGGGTGGATCGCGGAGGCGACCGGCGGCGGCGCCAAGATCGCGACCGGTGGCGACGTCGTCGACCACGTGCTCACCCCGACGGTGCTCACCGGTGTCCTGCCCGACATGAAGGTGTGCACGCAGGAGGTCTTCGGTCCGCTGATCGGATTCCAGGGTTACCAGGAACTCGACCAGGCGTTCGCGGCCGCCAACGACAGCCGGTACGGACTCCAGGCGGCGATCTTCACCACTGATCTCTCGGCCGCCCTTCGTGCTGCGCATACGCTCGACTTCGGCGGCGTGATGGTCAACGAGATGCCGACCTTCCGTACCGACCAGATGCCCTACGGAGGCGTCAAGGACAGCGGCAATACCCGTGAGGGTCCGCATTACGCGGTGCGCGAGATGACCGAGGAGCGCCTCGTCGTCATCCAGATGTGACGACGGGCGGGGTGCTTCAGTCGAGCGTCCGCTGGACGAGGACGAGGTCGAGCCAGCGGCCGAACTTGAATCCCGTTTCGGGCATGCGAGCCACCTCGACGAACCCCATCCGTTCGTGGAAGCGGATCGAGTCGACGTTCTCGGCGTCGATCGCGCCGACCATCACGTGCAGGCCGGCGCCGCGGGCCCGCTCGACCAGCGCCTCCATGAGCAGCCGGCCGGTGCCGTCACCCCGCCGGTCCCCCGCCACGTGGATCGAGTGCTCGACGGTGAACCGGTAGCCCTCGAAGTGCGGCGTGTTGCGGAAGTCGCCGTAGCTGGCGACCCCGATGACTGCGTTCGTGGCGGCCGGGTCGTCGTCGACCGCGACCAGCACCGGGAAACCCCGTTCCTGCTGCCGGGCGAACCACTCGGCGCGCCACTCCATCGTGAACGGATCGTCACGCCAGGCCACTGTCGTCGCCGGGATCAACTCGTTGAAGATCGCGAGCGACGCCGGCAGGTCGGCCTCGGTGCAGTCACGAACGGCGATTTTCGCCCACCCGTTGCTCACCGATCTCCATCCGCCAGGAGCCCGACCAGCAACGCGTCGAGGCCGACGGCGAAGTGGCGGTCGACGTCGATCACCGCGAAGCGATGCTCCAAGGCCGCGAGATGCGGGTACTGCTTCGGCCGCGCTTCGACCGCTGGGAGTTGGCGGGTGCTCCCGCGCGCCAACACCGCCCGCTCCGCCTGGGCTCGCGTCACCGCGTACACGAACACCGCGTTGGCGATCTCGCACTGACGGATCGTGCTCTCCGCGTGGTCCGCCGCCACCGCGAGCAGACCCTCCATCATCCGACACCCGGCGGGAAGCGCCGGCCAGTCCGTGAGGCATGCCGCGGCCAGGCCATCGGTCGCCCGCAGTCTCCGCCGTGCCGTCTGCGCCCAGGCTTCCAACCGCTCCCTTACCGACCCGTCGCGCGGCGGATCCGGGATCCGCTCCAACGCCTCGCTGATCGACGCCAACCGCAGCGCATCGGCCGAGTCGAAACAGCGATACAACGCCATCGGCGTGACGCCGATCGCCGCGGCAACCGATCGCATCGTCACTCGGTCGATCCCTTGGCGCCGCACGATCCGGGCCCCCGCCCGCGCCGCCACCACCGGGTTCAACTTCCGCGCGCCAAGCCGCATCCCCGCCAATTTTCGTACCCACCCTCCGTTTGGGGAATTCCGCTTAACTCTACAGTTGTATAGCTAAGCCGAAAATCGAAAAGCGACACATATGCATTTCGCCGCGTACGGTGCCGGCGACCAGCGCTCGAGAAGCAGAGGGAGATTCCGTGGGTGCACTCGACGGCAAGGTCGCGCTGATCACCGGCGCGGCATCGGGTATCGGCAAAGCGACGGTGGAACGGTTCGCGGCCGAGGGCGCCACGATCTGCGCCGCCGACTTCGACGACACCGACGGCCAAGCGGTGGCCGATTCGGTCGGCGGGCTCTACGTCCACGCCGACGCCGGCGATGCGAACGACGTCAACGCGATGTTCGCGACGTGCGAGCGCGAGCTCGGCGGGGTCGACATCGCGTACCTCAATGCCGGCATCGCGATCGGCGTGGCCGACATGACCACGCTCACCGACGACGTGTACCACCGCATCATGCGCGTGAACGTGGACGGCGTGGTGTGGGGTACCCGGGCGGCCATCCCGGCGATGGAACGACGCGGCGGGGGCGCGATCGTGGCGACGAGCTCCCTGGCGGGGCTGATCCCCTTCCCCTTCGACCCGGTCTACGACCTGAGCAAGCACGCCGTCGTCGGCTTCATCCGCAGTGTCGCGCCGCCGTTGCTGGCCAAGAACATCACGGCCAATACCGTCAACCCGGGCATGACCGACACCAACATCCTCAATGCCGACACCAAGGCAATGTTCGAGGCGAACGACTTCCCACTCATGCCGCCGACCCAGATCGCGGACGCCGTGTTCACGATCGTCACCACTGGCCGAACCGGCGAGAGCTGGGTCTGTCAGCCCGGACGGGACGCCGAGCCGTACCGGTTCCACGACGTCCCCGGCCCCCGGGCCGCCGGTGCCGTCGGGCGGCGGCCGCCCTCCGTGCAGTAGCGGCGGGCAAGAACGCTGCGGCGGGTGCCGGACCCGGCCGGTATCGTGGACCGGATGTCCACCCCCGAACCGCATCCGGTCGTCCCCGAGCTCGTGCTGCCCGGGGCCCCGACCGAGGCCAGTGCTGGCGAGACCGCCATGGCCAGCGGCGCGGTCAGTACCGACCAGTCCGACGAGCAGGTCCTGCGGCCGACCAAGCTGATCCGGATCGCGTCGATGGTGCGCACGATGCTCGACGAGGTGCGGCGGGCACCGCTCGACGATGCCGGGCGCCGCGCGCTGCGCGAGATCCACGAGCGCTCGGTCCGCGAGTTGCACGGCATCCTCTCGCCCGAGCTGCAGGAGGAGTTGACCACCGTCGTCCTCCCCTTCTCGGCCGAAACGCCGTCCGAATCCGAGTTGCGCATCGCGCAGGCGCAGCTCGTCGGTTGGCTCGAAGGGCTGTTCCACGGCATCCAGGCGACGCTCTTCACCCAACAGGCGATGGCCCAGCAACAGTTCGAGGAGATGCGTCGACGACACGCACTCGAGATCGGCGCACCCGAAGGCGGGCCGGTCGACGGCGCGACGAACGAACGCTCGCCCGGGCAGTACCTCTGATCATGACCGCGACCACCGAAGCCCCTTGGAGCCCCGGTTCCTGGCGGAGCCGCCCCGTCACCCAGCAACCCGACTGGCCCGAGGCCGAGCTCCGCGCAGTCGTCGACGAGTTGGCCACCGTGCCCCCGCTGGTGTTCGCCGGCGAGGCCCGCACACTCACCGAATCACTCGCGCTCGCGTCTGAGGGCAAGGCGTTCGTGCTCCAAGCGGGCGACTGTGCGGAGGCCTTCAGCGCATTCTCGGCCAATGCGATCCGCGACAAGCTCAAGATCATCCTCCAGATGTCGGTGGTCCTCACCTACGGAACCGGCGTCCCCACGGTCAAGGTCGGGCGTATCGCCGGCCAGTTCGCGAAGCCCCGGTCGTCGAACGTCGAGGTCCGCGACGGCGTCGAGCTGCCGAGCTTCCGCGGCGACATGGTCAACGACTTCGCGTTCACCAAAGCGTCCCGGACCCCCGATCCCGGTCGCCTCCTGCGCGGTTACCACCAGTCCGCGTCCACCCTCAACCTCCTGCGCGCGTTCACCAAGGGGGGCTACGCCGATCTTGCCCAGGTCCACGCGTGGAACCAGGACTTCGTCACGGCCAGCCCCGAAGGCCGCCGCTACGAGAGCCTCGCAGCCGAGATCGAACGCGCGCTGCGATTCATGGCGGCGTGTGGCATCGACCTCGACGCCGAACTCCGGCTCCACCAAGTGGACTGTTACACCTCGCACGAAGCGCTCCTGCTCGACTACGAGGAAGCGCTGACCCGCGAGGATTCACTCACCGGCGACTGGTACGACTGCTCCGCCCATCTCCTCTGGATCGGCGACCGCACCCGTGCGCTCGACGGCGCGCACGTGGAGTTCCTCGCGGGGGTCGGCAACCCAGTCGGCGTGAAGCTCGGACCCACCACCGATGCCGACGAAGTCGTCGCGCTGTGCAAGCGCCTCAACCCTGACTCCGAGCCCGGCAAGCTGATGCTCATCAGTCGAATGGGCCGCGATCTCGTCGAACAACAGCTGCCGCCACTGGTCGAGGCGGTACGTGACTCGGGCCACCCGGTCGTGTGGGCCTGCGATCCGATGCACGGCAACACCTTCACGCACTCGACCGGCGTCAAGACCCGTCGCTTCGACGACGTCATGAGCGAACTCCGCGGGTTCTTCAACGTGTGTCATGCCGCCGGTGTGTGGCCGGGCGGGGTCCACGTGGAGTTGACCGGCGAGAACGTCACCGAATGCCTCGGCGGCACCGACGAGGTGCTCGGCACCCACCTCGACCAGCGCTACGAGACGATGTGCGACCCGCGCCTCAACGCGCGTCAGTCGCTCGACCTCGCGTTCCAAGCCGCCGAGCTCCTGCGCCGCTGAGGTCACCGGTCCGCGTCCGATCGGCGCCTCGGGTACGGAAAACCGAAGCCAGTACCCTGGCAGTGTGACCAACACTTTCGAGGACCTCGGCCCCAACTCCGGACTCGTCGAGGAGATGTACCGCCAGTTCGTCGCGGATCCGGGTTCGGTCGCACCGGCGTGGCGTGAGTTCTTCTCCGATTACACACCGGCCACCGGCACTCCCCGGGTCGCCAACGGTGCCCCCACCGACCCGCCGGTGACTCCGTCGACCCCGGCCGTCCCCATGCGCCAGGAGCCGCCCACCGAGCCGACGCGCGCCAACGGCAAGGCTCCCCTCGTCCTCGACGGTGAGGTCGCCAAGCCGATCCGCGGCGCGGCCGCCCGCATCGTCGAGAACATGGAGGCGAGCCTGGGCGTGCCGACCGCGACGTCGGTCCGCAACGTCCCCGCCAAGTTGCTCGAGGTCAACCGGCAGATCCTCAACAACCATCTGTCGCGCACTGGGCGCGGCAAGGTGAGCTTCACGCACCTGATCGCGTACGCCACCGTCCAGGCGATCCGTCAGGTCCCCGCGATGGCCGCGGGCTACGGCGTGGAGAACGGCGCACCCGTCGTCGTGCGTCACGAGCACACCAACCTCGGCCTCGCCGTCGACGTCGCCAAATCCGACGGCTCGCGCACACTGCTCGTCCCGAACTTGAAGGGCGTCAACGCGCTCGACTTCGCCGGGTTCTTCGCCGTCTACGAGGAGATGATCCGCAAGGTCCGTACCGGCGGGATCACCCCGGACGACTTCGCGGGCACGACGGGCACCATCACCAACCCGGGCATGATCGGGACGGTCCACTCCGTCCCGCGTCTCATGCCCGGCCAGGGCTTCATCCTCGGCGTCGGCTCGATCGGATACCCCGCCGAGTACGAGGGTGCCGACACGCACACGATCGCTCGCCTCGGGATCAGCAAGATCATCACGCTCACCAGCACCTACGACCACCGCGTGATCCAGGGCGCCGAGAGCGGCGAGTTCCTCCGGGCGATCCACGACCTGTTGCTCGGCGCGCACGAGTTCTACGACCGGATCTTCCACAGCTTCGGCGTCCCGTACGAGCCCGCCCGTTGGAGCGTCGACGTCAGCCCCCTCGACGACGAGCGCACCCAGAACGAGAAAGTGGTACAGGTCCACCAACTGATCAACATGTACCGAGTCCGCGGCCACCTGATCGCCAACCTCGATCCCCTCGGCCGCAGCGAGCCCGACACCCACTCCGAACTCGATCTCAACGAACACGGGTTGAGCATCTGGGACCTCGACCGTGAGTTCCCCGTCGGCAGCCTCGGGGCCGGTGCCCACGGTCGTCGCACCATGCCGCTGCGCGAGATCCTCGGCATGCTGCGCGACGCGTACGCACGCACCGTCGGCGTCGAGTACATGCACATCCAGGATCCCGAACAGAAGGAATGGATCCAGACGCAGGTCGAGGTGAGCCCGCCCGCGCCCGACCCGGCGGTGCAACGTCGCATCCTCGACCGCCTCAACGCGGCCGAGGCGTTCGAAGGGTTCCTGCAGAAGAAGTACGTGGGCCAGAAACGCTTCAGCCTCGAAGGCGCGGAGTCGTTGATCCCGATGCTCGACGCGTTGCTCACCGTCGCGGCCGAGAACGGCATGACCGAGGCGGTGCTCGGCACCGCGCACCGCGGACGCCTCAACGTTCTCGTGAACACGGTCGGGAAGAGCTACGGGCAGATCTTCCGCGAGTTCGAGGGCGCGCTCGACCCGGCGTCGGTCCAGGGCTCGGGCGACGTGAAGTACCACGTTGGTGCGACCGGCACCCACCGTGCGCCCTCCGGCCAGCACCTCACCGTGTCGCTGGCCTCGAACCCGAGTCATCTCGAAGCCGTCGACCCGGTCGTCGAGGGCATGGCCCGCGCGATGGGCGACCGCATCGACGACAGCGAACGGTGTCACGTACTCCCGATCCTCGTGCACGGCGACGCCGCGTTCGCGGGCCAGGGCGTGGTGGCCGAGACCCTGAACCTGTCCGAGGTCCCGGGGTACGAGGTGGGCGGCACCGTTCACATCGTGGTGAACAACCAACTCGGATTCACGACCGCGCCCGAACTCGGTCGGTCGGGGGTCTACGCGACCGACGTCGCCAAGATGGTGCAGGCACCGATCTTCCACGTGAACGGTGACGACCCCGAGGCGTGCGTCCGCGTCGTTCGGCTCGCGTACGAGTTCCGCCAGGCGTTCCGCAAAGACGTCGTCGTCGACATGGTCTGCTACCGCCGCTACGGCCACAACGAGGGCGACGAACCCGCGTTCACGCAGCCGAAGATGTACGAGTTGATCCGGGCGCGCCGCAGCGTGCGCAAGCTGTACACCGAGACGCTCGTGAACCGCGGCGACTTCACCCTCGCCGAGGCCGAGGCCGCGCTCGAGGACTTCCGGGAGCGCCTCAACCACGCGTTCGAAGAGACCCACCAGTCGGGACCGCCGACCATCCCGGTCAACATCGTGCTCGCCGAGGACGTCGAAGCCGCGGTCGAAACCGGTGTGCCACGTGAGCAACTGCAATCGGTCGTCGACGCGCTCACCTCCTGGCCCGACGACCTCCACCTCAGTCCGAAGCTGGAAAAGCTGTTGCGCACCCGTGGCACCGACTTCGCCGCCGACCAGATCGACTGGGCGTTGGCCGAGGCACTGGCGTTCGGATCGCTGGCCATCGCCGGTACCCCCGTGCGGCTCGCGGGCCAGGACACCCGCCGCGGCACGTTCAGCCAACGTCACGGTGTGCTCGTCGACGTGCACACCGAGGAGGAGTACTTCCCGCTGCGCAACATCACCGAGGACCAGGCGCCGGTCATGCTCTACGACACCGTGCTCTCCGAGTACGCCGCCCTCGGCTTCGAGTACGGCTACTCGGTCTCCGACTCCAAGGCATGGGTCGGATGGGAAGCGCAGTTCGGCGACTTCATCAACGGCGCGCAGATCATCGTCGACCAGTTCATCGTCGCGGCCGAGGACAAGTGGGGTCAACAGTCACGGCTCACGCTGCTCCTCCCCCACGGCTTCGAGGGTCAGGGCCCCGAGCACTCGAGCGCACGCATCGAGCGGTTCCTCGCGCTGTGCGCGGAGAGCAACATCCGCGTCTGCTACCCGACCACCGCCGCGCAGTACTTCCACGTGATCCGCCGGCAGATCCACGCGCCCTCGCGCAAGCCACTCGTCTGCTTCACCCCGAAGAAGTATCTGCGCATGCCGGCCACCCGTTCGGCAGTCGCCGACCTCGAGTCCGGCACGTTCCACGAGATCCTCGACGACCCACGGATCCCGGTGGCGCCGGACCAGATCCGCCGCGTGCTGTTGTGCTCGGGGAAGATTGCACACGAACTCGTCGAGCGCCGCGATCACCTCGGCGCGCCGGTGGCGGTCGTCCGCGTCGAGCAGCTCTACCCGTGGCCCGAACGGCAGTTGATTGCGCTGGCCGAGAAGTACACCGACTGCCACCAGGTGTACTGGGTGCAGGAGGAGCCGGCGAACATGGGACCGTGGAACTACGTCCACGGGAAGCTCCACCGCATCCTGCGCGACCAGGCGCAGCTGCGCCACATCGCCCGGTCCCCGTCGCCGAGTCCGGCCAGCGGCAGCTCCGCTGTGCACGACAAGGAGCAGGAACAGCTCTTCGTCGACGC
>JBDUBS010000646.1:0-3728 GCA_040003875.1 Acidimicrobiia bacterium
GCCGATCGGCACGACTCGCCACGGGATCGCCTCGGCGTCGAGCACAGCCGGGAGAATTCCTTCCGCTCCCCGAGCCGACAGCAACACGCGCGCATCGAGTTCGATCGCCGCGGCCACCGCTTCCACGTTCATCACGTTGAGCGGCGGATGCCGTTGCTGCACCTCGACCATCGTCGGCACGAGTGCCCGCGGGTCCGGCAGTGCTACATCGTCCGGCAGGCTGAGCATCGTGCGGATCGCCGAAGCCTGTTCGCCCGCGCTGAGCCGTGCGAACGGACCCGACAGCTGACCGGCACCTCCCGCAACGGCCGCTCGGCACGCTCGGTAGTACCAGTAGGTCGTGGTGGCCAGGCCGCCACGAGAGAGCCGGACCTTCTCGCCGACGAGGCGAGCAACGAGCAGCCGATCGTCGATCAGCGAGCTACTGGTCGGCAAGGTCCGGATCGTTCAACGCCGCGATGCCGACCTCATACCGTCCACTGTGAATCAACTTGTCCCGCAGCTCGGTCTGCGCTTTCGCGATTCCACCGGGGAGGACGAGCGCCGCATCGCCGAGATCGACGAAGGCGACTTCACCGCCGTCTTCGATACCCCAGCGGTGGCGGAGACTGGCCGGCAGGCTGGCCTGTCCTCGGTGCGACACTCGAGCGGTTGTGATCAGCTTCGTCATGGGTGCATTGTAACTCGACACCAGTCACAAGGCGCGCCACCCCTCGCCCCGGAGTGTCCGGAAGCGCCAGTTCGCGCCCCCCGACGACCAACCAGCATGCCTCAGGCCTAGCCGTCTCCTGTCGACGCGTCCGTGCGAGCGAGCGAACGCAGAGATGATGCCGGTGCTGTCCCGCCGGCTACGCCCGTAACCGCTCGCGGGTCAGCGCGGCTCGACCACCCGGGTCGCGGACGCCGTCGCCAAGGGGATCCGCAGGTGGAACCGGGTGCCGGTGCCGTCCTCGGTGGGAACCACTTCGAGCGTCCCGCCCAGCTCACCCTTCACCAGCGCCTGCACGATCGAAAGACCGAGTCCGGTCGCCCCGTCGAGGGTGAAGCCGTCGGCGAGTCCGACCCCCGAATCGACGACGTCGACGTCGACTTCACCGGCCTGACGCCGTAAACGCACCTGCACCGTGCCGGAGACCGGTTCGTCGTCCTCGCCGTGGGGGAATGCATGGTCGACCGCGTTCTGCATCAACTCGTTGAGCACCACCGCGAGGGGCGTGGCCAACTCTCCCGGAATCTCGCCGGCGTCGCCGACCACTTCGAAGCGCAACCCGCCGTCGCCGGTCGATACCGATTCCTCCACCAAGCGGACCAACTGCTTCATGATCTGACCGAAGTCGACGACCTCCCGCGCTTCACGAGACAACGTTTCGTGGACGATCGCGATCGAGCGGATCCGTCGCTCGGATTCCTTCAGTGCGGTTCGCGCCTCGGGTGAATCGACCCGGCGCCCCTGGAGCCGCAGCAACGACGCGATCGTCTGGAGGTTGTTCTTCACCCGGTGGTGGATCTCGCGGATGGTCGCGTCCTTCGACATCAGCATCCGGACCCGCCGCCGGAGGTCGGTGACGTCGCGCAGCAGCACCAACGCCCCGGCGGGTTTCCACCCGTCGAGCAACGGGATCACGCGAACGAGCACCGACGCGTCGTCGCGCTCGACCTCCTCGATCACGGGCAGGCGACCGCGCACGGCGGTGTCGACCGCGGCCTCGTCGAACCCGATCTCGCCCAGCCGTACGCCCGACGTGTACGCGTGGATCCCGATGCGGTGCAGCGAGCTCACGGCGTTCGGACTGGCGTAACGCATCCCGCCGTCGGCATCGAGCACGATGACCCCGTCGCCGACCCGCGGTGCGCCCTCGATCTCGACCTCCTCGCGGGCGAACGGGAACGTGCCATCGGCCACCATCGAGACGAGGCGGTCGTAGACCTCGAGGTAGTACCGCTCCAACTCTCCGGGCCGCCGCCCCGAGGTGGTCGGCGCCTCCCGGGTGAGGACCGCGATCTCGCGGCCGCGGTAGCGGACCGGCACGCTCTGGAGGCGCACCCGCTCCTTCCCGCTCAGGACGTTGGCGTCGCCCTCGAAGATCTCACTGTGTCGCCACGAGCGGGCGAGGGCCGGCCGCTCCACCTCGTCGACCACGTGCCCCACCAGGTCGTGCACGTAGAGCGTCTGCCCGGTGGTAGGCCGTACCTGGGCAAGGATCACGAACCGGTGGCCGTCCTCGTGCGCGATGGGCGCGAGGAGCAGCAGGTCGGAGAACGAGAGGTCGGACAACAGCCGCCACGACACCGCCAACCGCTCGAGATGGGCCAGCGCGTCGCCGCTGAGCTCGGTGCGCAGAATTGCGAGCTCGGGAAACGCAGCCATGGTCGAAGGGTATGCGCGACATCATCCAATGCTCGGGTACCGGGCCGTAGAGTCGGCCGCGATGAAGTCCCGGGGCGTCCTCTCGTCGGCGCCGGGCGGGAACTTCGCCCGGTTGTGGACTGCCGGAACGATCTCCAACCTCGGGGATGGGGTCGTGCTGGCCGCGTTGCCGCTGCTCGCGGCCTCGATCACGCACTCCCCCACCACCGTCGCGCTGGTCACCGCAGCCGGCACCCTCCCCTGGCTGCTCTTCTCGCTGGTGGGTGGCGTGATCGCCGACCGGACCGACCGGCGCCGCACGATGGCCATCGTCGACACCTTCCGCTTCGCGGCGATGACCCTGCTCGGCTTCGCGCTCGTCACCGGCGTGGAGTCGATCGTCCTCCTCGTGATCGTCGCCTTTTCGCTCGGGATGGCCGAGACCGTGTTCGACAACTCGTCGCAGGCGATCCTGCCGGGCATCGTCGCCACCGATGCGCTCGAAACGGCGAACGGCCGGCTCGAGGGTGCACAGATCGTCGGCAACCAGTTCGTCGGTCCGCCCCTCGGCGCGTTGCTGTTCGGCCTCGCGGTCTCGGCGCCGTTCTTCTTCGACGCCGCATCGTTCGCCGCCGCCGCGATCCTCGTGGTCACGTTGCGGGGAAACTTCCGGGCCGAGCGGGACACCACGACGCCGACCTCGGTCCGCCACGACATCACGGAGGGGTTGCGCTGGCTGTTCGGGCACCGCATCCTCCGCTCGCTCGCGATCGCGCTCGGCGTGATGAACCTCGTCGGCATGATCGCGATGACCACGCTCGTGCTCTACGCGCAGGAAATCCTGCACCTGAGCGACTGGCAGTTCGGTCTGCTCCTCACCGCCGAGGCCGCCGGCGCGGTGCTCGGCTCCACGATGGCGTCACGCATCTCGCGTCGCCTCGGGCACGGGCGGACGCTCGGACTCGCGATCGCGGTGTCGGGCGCATCGATGCTCCTCCCGGGCCTGTGGGCGCAACCGATGGCAGTCTCCGCGTCGCTCGCCGTCGGTGGGTTCGGCGGCCTGGTGTGGAACGTCCTGACCGTCTCACTGCGCCAGACGCTGGTGCCCGATGCGCTGCTCGGCCGGGTCAACAGCGCGTACCGCATGCTCGGCTGGGGCACGATGCCGATCGGTGCGATCGCGGGCGGGCTCATCGCCAGCGCGTTCGGACTCCGCGCGCCGTTCCTCGTCGGCGGGGTGAGCGCCCTCCTGCTCGCGGTGTGGATCGCGAGCCGGGTGACCAATCGCTCGATCCGCCGGGCCCGACAACGGGCAGCGGGCACCATCGTTCCCGATCAGGGCGTTCCCGATCAGGGCGTTCCCGATCAGGGCGTTCCCGAT
>JBDUBS010000707.1:0-3710 GCA_040003875.1 Acidimicrobiia bacterium
CCGCCGGCTTCGTTGGCCGCGTCCACCAGCGCGTTGGCCGCCGCGGTCGGATCGGATTCGCGGCGCAGGATCTCGGCGATCCCAACGGCGCGGACCATCGAGGTGAGCCCGTCGGAGCAGATCATCACGCGGTCGTTCGCCTGCAGGACGAGCGAGTAGACGTCGACCGCGACCGACGAGTCGATGCCGAGGGCTCGCGTGATGATCGAACGTTGAGGGTGGACGGCGGCTTGCTCCTCGGTGAGTCGACCGTCGCGGATCAGTTCCTCCACCAGGCTGTGGTCGACCGTGACGCGTTGCAACGTGTCGCCGCGGAGGAGGTAGGCACGGGAGTCGCCCACGTGTGCGACGGTCAGCGTGGTGCCGTCGGACCATGCGGCGGTCAGGGTCGTGCCCATACCGGCGAGCTGCGTGTCGGCGGACGCCTTGTCCCACACCGCGCTGTTGGCGCGCCCGACCGCGTCGCCGATTTCGCTGCCGGAGTCGACCGCGAGCCTGAGTCCCTCCAGTGCGGTCGCGCTCGCGACCTCACCGGCGCGATGGCCACCCATGCCATCGGCGACGGCGAACAGCTGGAGCCGGCGGTCGACGAGGTACGAGTCCTCGTTGCCTTCGCGGACGCGCCCGGTGGCGGTCGCGGCGCCGGAGACGATCCTCATCGCACCAGTTCCATGATCGTCTCGCCGAACTGCACTCGGTCGCCGCGCCGCAGCCGCTGCGGCTCCGTGAGGGACTCGCCATTCAGGAGCGTGCCGTTGGTGGACCCGAGGTCTTCGACGTACGGGTCACTCCCCCGCGTGAAGACGCGCGCGTGGACTTGCGAGACGAAGGTGTCGTCGACGAGTACCACCGCGCAGCCGGCACCGCGACCCACGGTCAGTTCGTCGTCCACCATGAACGTCTCGCCGACGCGTTCGGGCGGGGCGACGATGACCAACTCCCATGCCGCACTCCCCCGACCGCGGCGACCGGACGCGGCCGGGGCCGGCGCGAGCGCGTCGGCCGGCGCGGCAGCGGGCACGGGGATCTTCGAGGGTCGCAGTTCGGCCATCACTGTGCGCACGATCCGGAACAGGAACAGGTACATGAGCGCGAGGAAGCAGAACTTCAGGACCGTGAGGACACCTTCGGACACGCGCTGCTCCGTCGCTACGACGCTTCGAACCGGATGGCGACCGCCGCGACCCCGATCAGGTCACCGTCGGCCAGTACGTGCTCCTTGATCTTGCTGCCATTGACCGTGGTGCCGTTGAGGGAGCCGAGATCCACCAGGCGGTAGCCGTCGGGCTCGGGCCGGATCTCGCAGTGACGCCGTGATGCCAGGGCGTCGTCGATCTTGAGGTCGCAGTCGGGCAGGCGGCCCATCGAGAAGATCGCCTCCGTCAGCGGGATCCGCTGACCGTCGGTGAGCACCAGGGCTCCCACGCGGCCGCCGTCGCCCTCCTTGAGCGCCGCCTCGATCTCGAGGTCTCCCTTGCGCAGATTGGGGTCCTCCACGAGTCGGACCGTCACCGGTCCGATGAAGTGGTAGCCCTCGTTGTGCGCGTGTTCGCGGGCCTCGGTGGCGAGTTCGGTCTCGAGCACGTCGGCGTAATCGTCGAACCGCAGCGCGTCCTCGGTGCAGAGCACGATGGTGAAGTCGTTGGGAACGACCGTGCCGCGGACTCCGAGCGTGCGGTGGGAGTCCATCTCCCGGAGCAGCCGGCGCGCGACCTCGACCGGCTGCAGCCCACTGCGAAATGCCTTCCCGAAGGCACCTTCCACGAGTCGCTCGAGCCGGCGCTCGAATCCCTGCACTCCCATCGGTTCGAGTGTAAAGCCCGCACCTCGCGAGAAGGAGGCGCACCGGACGCTCGGGCGGAGGTCCTCGCGGCAGCGCAAGCTATCCTCGGCGCTCCACTCGGGCGAGTGGCGGAATTGGCAGACGCGCAGGCTTCAGGTGCCTGTGTCCGAAAGGATGTGGGGGTTCAAGTCCCCCCTCGCCCACGTGAGCGAGTTCGACGACGCCGCGGTCAGGATGACCGCCGGCGCCGATGCCATCTCCGAGGCGAGCGCCCTCGTCGAGCGGCTGAACGACGACGAACTTATCGACCTCCTCGACGGAGACGTCCCGTTCTGGCCGGGTATCACAGATATGACCAGTGGTGGGTATTACCGCCATGCATGGCCGGCTTCGCGCAATCAGCGCACTGGGATACCGGGGCTGGCCTTCACCGACGGCCCCCGGGGCGTCGTGATCGGCAACGCCACCTGCTTCCCCGTCGCCATGGCCCGAGCGGCGTCGTTCGACCTCGCCCTCGAGGAGCAGGTGGGCGCCGTGATCGGTCGCGAGGCGCGGGCCTCGGGGGCCACCTACTTCGGCGGGGTCTGCGTGAACCTGCTGCGTCATCCCGCGTGGGGCCGGGCCCAGGAGACCTACGGCGAGGATCCGTACCAACTCGGTGAGTTCGGCGCCGCGCTCACCCGTGGGGTGCAACGCCACGTGATGGCGTGCGTGAAGCACTTCGCGTGCAACTCGATGGAGAACGCCCGGTTTCGCGTCGACGTCACCGCGTCCGACCGCGCGTTGCACGAGGTGTACCTGCCCCATTTCCGTCGGGTGGTCGAGGCGGGCGTCGCGAGCGTGATGAGCGCCTACAACTCGGTGAACGGCGAATGGTGTGGCGAGTCGCCGGCGTTGCTCACGTCCGTCCTGCGCGACGAGTGGCGGTTCGACGGGTTCGTGATCTCCGACTTCATCTTTGGGTTACGTGATCCGGTGACCAGCGTGCGCGCCGGTCTCGACGTGGAGATGCCGTTCGCGCAGCAGCGCGCCAACGAACTGCGGCGCGCGCTCGCGGCCGGTGAGTTGAGCCGGGCCGATCTCGAGGCGCCGGCACTGCGTGTGGTCGCGACCCTGCTTCGGTTCGCGGCGGTCCTCTCGGCATCGGCACCCCCGATCACGGTCGTGGCGAGTGCTGAGCACCGCGCGCTCGCGCGGCGAACCGCCCAGGAGTCGATGGTGCTGTTGACCAACCGCGACGCGTTGCTCCCGTTCGACGCGACGTCCGTCCGCAAGATTGCAGTACTCGGCCGGCTCGCCGCGGTGGCGAACCTCGGCGACGGCGGTTCGTCGGCCGTACACCCTCCGAGTGTCGTCACTCCCCTCGAGGGCCTGCGCGCCGCACTCCCGGACGCCCACGTGATGCACCACGACACCGACGCCGCCCTCGCGCGCGACGCCGAACTCGCGGTCGTGGTGGTGGGCTACACCAAGGCTGACGAAGGCGAGTTCGTCGATCCGGGCACCTCGGCCGCTCTGTTCGGACTCTTCCCGCCCATGGACGACCCGCGGCTCGGTCGGGACGCGCCGATGCCCGACCTGCCTCCGGCGCCGCCCAGCGCGCCACTCGAGCGTGACGAGGCGGTGATGGCCGTCGGCGGCGACCGGCGATCGCTCCGCCTCCGGCCCGAGGACGAGGCACTCATCGAGGAGGTGGCGGCCGTGAACTCCCGCACGGTCGTCGCGGTGATGGCGGGCTCCGCGGTCGTCATGCCCTGGATCGACGCCCCCGCCGCGACACTGCTGCTCTGGTACCCAGGGATGGAGGGTGGTCACGCGCTGGCCGACGTCGTGTTCGGGGCGGTGGCACCGAGCGGGCACCTGCCGTTCGCGATCCCCCGCGACGAGACCGACCTCGTCCACTTCGATGCCGATGCCGCGGCCGAGA
>JBDUBS010000045.1:0-3702 GCA_040003875.1 Acidimicrobiia bacterium
ATCGCGTTCTTGGCCGTTGCCGGTGGCGTCCCCGGAACCATCATCGGCGCACTCGCATCGGCAGCCCTCGGCGGCACCCGGCTGCTCGTGCTCTCCGGCGTCATGCTCCTGGTGGTCGGCGTGCGGGTGTTGATGCCAGACCCCGTCGGGCACCTGGCCCAGTGCGCAGCCCGGCGCGATCGGACAACGTTGGTGCTCGCCGCATCCTTCGGTGTCGGTCTGCTGACGGGGTTGCTCGCCAACGGCGGTGGATTTCTCCTCGTACCACTCTTCATTCTCGTCTTCGGGTTGACGACGGGCGAGGCCGCCGGCACGAGCATGGTGGCCGTCGGTGCCCTGACCATCCCCACGCTGATCGCCCACTGGACACTCGGCCACATCGACTGGTCCGTCGCACTCACGTTCGCGGTCGGTGTGGTTCCCGGTTCCCTGGTCGGCGCACGCCTCGCTGGTCGCATCCCGACCCAGACTGCCAGGCGCGTCTTCGGTTTCATGCTGGTCGGGTTCGCCTTGTGGTTCCTCGCGTACCAACTCGTCTGACTCCCCGAGAGGAGATCACCATGATCTTTCGTCAATACCAACTCGGCTGCTTGTCGCTGTTCAGCTACCTGATCGGCGACGAGACCACCGGCCGAGCGGTCGTGGTCGACCCGCAGCGCGACGTTTCGGAGTACCTCGCCGATTCGACGACCCATGGGCTGCGCATCGAACGCATCATCGAGACGCACTTCCATGCCGACTTCCTCTCCGGCCACTTGGAGCTCGCCGCTGCGACGGGCGCGCCGATCTCCTTCGGCGACGCGGCCCATCCCGACTACCCGATCGAACCGCTCGCACACGGACAACGCATCGAACTCGGTGACGTGATGCTCGAGGTTCGGAACACTCCCGGCCACACGCCGGAGTCGATCTCGCTCGTCGTCCACGAGCACGCCGATGCCGGCCCGTGGGGCGTCCTCACCGGAGATGCACTGTTCATCGGCGACGTCGGCCGTCCTGATCTCCTGGCATCCGCCGGCTGGACCGGCGACCAGCTCGCCCGATTGCTGTACCACTCGTTGCAGGATCAGCTGCTCTCGCTCCCCGATCCGACTCGCGTGTTCCCCGCGCACGGAGCCGGATCCTCATGCGGCAAACACCTCTCGGTCGCGACCGAGTCGACCATCGGTGAACAGCGAACCACGAATTACGCGCTGGCCCCCATGAGTGAGGACGCCTTCGTCAATGCCGTGACCGAGGGCCAAACGGCTGCACCCGCCTATTTCGCGTTCGCGGCCGACGCGAACCACCGCGAGCGAGAACTCCTCGACGAGCACGAGCCGCCCGAGATGCTCGATCTCGACGCGGTCCAGTCACTGCAGCACGACGGTGCGACGGTCATCGACACGCGTACCCCGGAGACCTTCGCCGCCGGGCACCTCCGCGGCGCGATCAATGTGGGACTCGACGGTCGGTTCGCCGAATACGCCGGCAGTGTCATCGACCCACACACCCCGATCGTGGTGATCACCGACACCGGTCGCGAGACCGAGGCCAAGGTCCGATTGGCGCGGATCGGTTTCGACAACGTTGCGGGTGCCCTGGCCCAGATCGAAACGGTGCTGCTCGAGCACCCCGAATGTGCGGATCGCGCGTCCCGGGTCAGCGCGACCGCAGTCGACGAGTGGCGTCGAGCCGAGCCAGGCCTCCTGATCGTCGACATTCGCAATCCCGGCGAACACGAAGCAGGAGCCATCGCCGGCTCGACCCCGATCCCGCTCGGCCAGCTCCGCGCCCGCCGCGATGAGCTCGATCCGCGCCTTCCCACCGTCGTCTACTGCGCCGGTGGCTCCCGATCGTCGATCGCCGCATCGACCCTGCGCACGCTCGGCGTCGCCAACGTCGCCGACATCCTCGGCGGATACGAAGCCTGGACCCGGGCCGGACTGCCGATCGAACCCACACCAACCGATCACGCACCGACCGACCAGCGCAAGGAGTTCTGATGACCACCACACCGCCGCACATCCCGACCGTCTCGGCCCACGACGCGGCCAACCGACCCGACGCCGTGGTCCTGATCGACGTACGGGAACCCGACGAGTGGGCCGCGGGTCACGCACCCGGCGCTCACCATCACCCGCTCGGCGCGCTCGACCCGAACGTCGTCGAGTCGGGGACCACCGTCTACTGCATCTGTCGGTCGGGCGGACGCTCGGCGTCGGCCACGCAGGCCCTGTGCGATGCCGGCCTCGACGCCCACAACGTCGATGGCGGGATGCAGACCTGGGGCGAGGCCGGACTACCCATGATCAACACCGATGGAGGAATCGGCACCGTCATCTGAGTCGTCCTCCATCGTCGTTGTCGACCCGATGTCGCGAGCGCAGACCGACGCGGTCAGACCATTGGTTGACAGCCCGACTGTCACCCTTCCAACACGACGGCGTCACCCGGTCGCGTCCGGGTCCACATCGAGTCGAGCGCGATCGCAGCGAAGACCCCGACCTCAGGCGCGGCCACGATTCGGAAGCGTTGGTTCCCCCACGACATGACGAGAACGAGGGTCGCGGCGCCGATGACGGTGAACAGCAGCGCCACCGGCACCCGGGCCCGGATCGCGACGACGGCACCGATGGCCCCCAGCCCGAGGATGCCGAGTTCGATCGGCCAGCCGACGAGTTGCATCGTCCGGTTCCGGCTCTCCCCTGCCTCGGCGTCGGCCAGCACCACCGGACTCCACAGTCCCCACCCGCGCAGCACCCGCACCGGGACCGTCATCGCAAAGCGCGCCAAGTGGTGACGCGCGTAGGCCAGCCCGGCGGACCGCTCGCGATCGGTGCGGACCACCTCGGAGCGACCCGACGCTTCGATGGCCCGGATGCAGGCGAAGTCCCAGCCACCGATGTCGCTCGAATAGGTCGACGCGCAGTTGGATCCGCCGATCAGACTGCCGGAGTTGTTCGACACCGGGACGAAGGTGCCGAACGAGTTCTGATTCCGGATCGTCCACGGGACCAGGACCATGAGCAGCACGCCACCGGCCAACGCACCGAGCGCCAACCGGCGCCGCGGCAGCCCTGGAGTACGCCACGCAGTAGCAGCCACGAGTACCGCACCGATTATCACCCCGTCGGTGCGCGTCATCGTCGCGAGACCGAGGACTAGACCGAGGAGCGCGAACCGCCAGCGGCTCGGATGCTCATGTAACTGCACCGCGATCAGCACCGCGATAGTCACGAAAGCGACGAACAGGCTCTCGGCCATGAGCGAGCCGTCGGCCGCGGTCATCCAGGGGGAAACTGCCATGATCGTGGCGGCGACGAGACCGGTCCGCGCACCGACGAGTCGCCGACCGATGCACGCCGTGGTAAACACCGTGGTCGTGCCCACGAACGCGCCCACGAACCGGTACCCGAAGAGTGAGTCGACACCGGCGACGTGGAACAACGACAGTACCGCGGGCCACAACGGCGGGAACTGCGCGGTCGGCACGGCTCCGCGGAGCGCGAAGTACCGGCCGACGTCGAGATAGCCGAGACCATCGGCGATGGTGCCCGCCTGCAGCGCGTACCAGGTGCCGTCGATTCCCAACTTCGGATGAGTCCCGAGCGCGAGAACGTACCCAACCCGCAGGATCAATGCTGCAGCTGCGATCGCACCAGCGCGGCGAAAGAATGTCGACGGTTTCATGGCCACCACCGAACGCTGCCTGCCATCGCG
>JBDUBS010000149.1:0-3700 GCA_040003875.1 Acidimicrobiia bacterium
ATCATGAACACCAGCATCGGCAGCGAGTAGATCGTGTTCTGCCGCGATGCCAGCAACGCCACGCGTCCGGCACCGGCCGCAGCCGGGTCGGGCTCACCGCCGGCCTGCACGTTACGGGCGTTGGCGATCACCGTCTTCTGCTTGCGCCAGATGATGGCCCACACGTTCACGAACATCGTGAGTCCGAAGAGGATCCCGGTCGCGATCGCGATGCCGCTTCCGGTCTTGAAGTAGCCCATCTTGGTCAGGTTCTCCTGGAAGCCCAGGATCAGGAGTCCCGTGACGACGGTCGCCGCGGCGGCCCACCGGAACCACCACAACGCTCGGCTCGCGAGCTTGTCGACCGCGTTGTTGCGCGCCGCGGCCTCCATCTCTCCGAACGCGGGGACCTGCACGAAGTTGAAGTAGTAGAGCAACCCGATCCAGGTGATGCCGACGAGGACGTGAGCCCAACGCGAAAGGTACTCAAAGCCGAGCTTGGAAAAAATGTCGAGTGCAGCGGCGAACATGCGCGCATCCCCCTGGGTCGTGACGAGCAGTGAGCGCGGACCGTAGCACCGCCCTCCGGCGCCGTGACGGACTCCTGGGCGCGCCCGGCAATCGCCGACGCGACGGGGTCAGACCCGAGGCCCGCCGCCCGCCCGCTCGCCCAGTTCGACCAGCCGCAGCACTCCGTCGACGGAGTCGATCACGGTCCGCGAGCAATGACCGGGCGCGAAGACCGTGACCCGGTCGTCGTCGGTCGCGGCACCGACGATGGCATTGATCGCGAGGTAATGGGTGACGACGACCGTGTCCGTCGTGATTGACCGAATCGCGCCCAACACCCGTTCACGGAAGGGCACCATCACCTCGGGCGCATCGGTACCGAGGCCCGTCACCAGCCGACGCAGCCAGGTGACGTGGTCCGGGTCGGGATCGGGCGGCGCCGTCAACTCGCCGAGGCCGGCATCGACCGTCGGAGCCGCGGCCCAGCGCGCCGCGAGCGGCGCGGCGGTCTCGAGGGTGCGCCGTTTGGGCGACACGCGGATGGGGAGCGGGCCGATCGATGCGAGCGCCTCCGCCATCGCGTTCGCCTGCTCGTGGCCGCGTGCGTCGAGACCGGGATCGGGATCGCTCCCCCAGGGTCCGTCGGGTTCCCCGTGGCGAACGAGGATCAGCCTCACGACGGCGCGTCGGGATCCGCCGATCCGTACCCGGGTTGCCCGGCGGCCGTCCACTCCCCCATGAACTCGAAGAACGTCGCGCCGAACGGGTCGTCGTGACGTAGCGGCAACGTCCCCCGACGGATCGTCCAGTCCATCGGAGCCAGTTCGGCGGCGCGCGCGAAGTGCGGCTCGGCCGCGGCGTCGTCGCCGGCGCGGGCGAGGAAGGCACCGACGCGTCGTTCGAGCCGCGCCGACTGTTCGTCGTCGGTCGGCAGCATCACCTGCTCCCGACCCGTCGGTGGCGGGAGCGCACCGGTCCCAACCCAGGCCCGGAGTTGATCGTGATGAACTGCCGAGTCGATGTTGGTGAAGTCACGGAACATGTCGTCGCCCGGCGCGATCACTGGTGAACGGGCGATCCGGTCGTCTTCGTCGATCCAGATCACGGTCGGGACGTTGTAGATGCCGTACAACTCGCCGAGCAGATGCTCGCGATCGAGCAGCATCGGGAACGTGGGCCGCGGGTCGGCCGCATCGATCCACTCCTGCGCGGCGGCGACGCTGTCGTCGAACGCCACACCGACGATGGCGAGACCCTGCGGACCGAGTTCTTCACTGAGACGCTGCCAGACCGGCAGGTCGTAGCGACAACCTCACCAACTCGCCCAGGCGAGCAACAGCTTCTTGGTACGGCCCAACGACGAGAAGGTGAACGCGCCTCCCTCGACGCGCGGGAGTGTGAAGTCAGACGCAATGCCCGCGGCGATCGGACCCCGACGTTCGGAGGAGCGTTCGCCCAGCGCGACGATCGCCGCGGCGGCGTCGACCACCGCGGGACGGCCGAGTGCGGCGGCGAACCGGGCCGCGTCGAGCGCACCATCGACGGTGAGTTCGGGGTCGCGCACCGGGACGCACACGTCGTCCTGACAGAGACCTTCGGGCTTGAGCACCCATCCGGTGACGGCCGCCATCGATCCCGCGTCGAGCAGCACGCGGTCGCCTTCCACCCGCCCGTCGACGTCGCGGGCACCGTGTTCGGCATCGAGGAACTGCAGAGTCATGCACGCACTCTACGGGCGGGCGCATCACGACGGGCCCAGGACTACGGTGCGCGCCGTGCGACGTGCGGGGGTACTGATCACGGTGATGGTGACGCTCGCCACGGCGTGCAGCAGCGGGTCGTCCGCGACCTCCTCGCAGGCGAACCACGCTTCCACCGCGGCCCAGATCCGCGTGGTCAACCAGAACCTGCTGCACGGGACCGCGTGCCCGGCCGACAGCAATCGGTGCGACCTTCCGCATCGGGTGCAGCTGTTCATGCGCCAACTCGCCGCGGCGAAATGTCCGGAACTGGTCGCGGTCGAGGAATCGAACCGCCAGACGGTGGCCGAACTCCGCCGGAACCTGCCCGGTCTGTGTGGCTACCACCTGGTGTGGGACGGCGACCCCGGCCAGGACCGTGAGGTCGTCCTCACCACCGAACGAGTCCTCGGCCACGAGCGCCGCCGCCTCGCGGGTCCGCTGCGCACCGCACTGTGGGTGCGCGTTGCGAGCGACGCCGGTCCGGTCGACCTCGTGGCCACCCACCTCGCGAGCAGCAGCGACGACCGCCCCTGCGACGCCGCCACCTGCCGGCCACCGTGCAAAGCGTCCGACACGCTGAACGCGTGCCAGGGTCGGGAGACCGTGGCGTTTCTGCGGGCGCGTACGGGCCCTCGCTCGGTCGCGGTACTCGCCGGCGACCTGAACGCGAAGCCGAACGAACCCACGATCACCGCGATCGTCGCGGCCGGGTTGGTCGACACCCACCTCGCCGTCCACAACCCGGAGTGCAGCACGGCGACCGGCGCGAACTGCACCAGCGGTCGCATCGACGACGCCATGACCGACATGACCAACGCCGCAAGCAAGCAGTCGGAGCGGATCGACTACGTGTTCCTCGCACCCACGCCGCGCTGTCGAACCGCGACACCGACCGGCGTGTTCGCGGCGAAGGGCGGTCCGACCGCGGCGGACGGGGTCGTCTTCCCGGCCGACCACAGCGCGGTCGTCGCGACGATCCGGTGCCGGACCAGTGCCGCGGACCTCGCGGCGTCAACGACCGTCCGGGTCGCGACCACCACGACCGTGCCCGGTGTGGCCCTCACCTCCAAGGTGAAGGACGCGGTGACCCAGGCGTTCACCACGTTGTTCGCGCCCAACCCCGACGCCGACGCCCAACTCGCCACCCTCGAGAACGGCGCTGCGCTCCGCGACTCGTTCATCGCCCGCAAGCAGCAAGTGGGACCGCTGGCGGATCAGACATCGGTGCGGATCGAAGCATTCGGCAACGCCACCGCGTCGCTCGTCGACGTGACGTTCTCGATCCTGATCGACGGCAACGTGGTCCTCGACTCGTTGCCGGGCCGGGCCACGCTCGTCGACGGGCGGTGGCTCGTGACCACGACAACCTACTGCCAGGTGGCCACCCTGGGCGTCGACACCATCCCGGAACCGTGCAAGGCCTGACGACGACCCCACCCCACCGGGATCCGTCAGCCGCCGGTGCCGGG
>JBDUBS010000144.1:0-3696 GCA_040003875.1 Acidimicrobiia bacterium
GAACGACCCGACCATTCGCGACAAGACCCTCGACACCGATGGGGTTGCCGGTGAAGTGATCTTCGCCGACGGTGATGCAGTCACCGGCATGGAGGCGCCACCGTTCGGCGCCGGACTCCAGGCTGGGATGATCACCGACCCGCGGCTGGCCTGGGCAGGGGCGCGGGCGCACAACCGGTGGCTCGAAGAGTTCTGCGCGACGAACCCGCCGCGCCGCGCGGGTGTTGCGCTCGTCCCCATCACGCACGGTGTCGAGGAATCGGTCCGCGAGGTCGAGACGCTTGCGGGCAAGCCGGGGATCAAGGGCATCATGATCCCGACCATGTGGCACGACGCGCCGTCGTACGGGCATCCGTCCTACGACCCGGTCTGGGCGGCGTGCGCGGAAGCCGGGCTGGTGGTGCATACGCACTCGGGGGAGGCAGACACCGAGTCGTACAACGACAACATGGCCCAGTTCATGCTCGAGGTCGCGTTCTGGACTCATCGCACGCTCTGGCAGTTGTTGCTCGCGGGCAAGTTCGATCAGTTCCCGAACCTGAAGTACGCGCCGGTCGAGTGCGGCTCGTGGTGGGTCGGCGATCTCCTGTTCAAGACCGACGTGATGTTCGGCGGTCAGAACTGGAAGGTCAAGAAGATGTCGTCGCGGACCAAAGGCCTGATCCAACGGCTCCCGTCCGAGTACGTGGGCACGAATGTGTTCATCGGGGCTTCGGCCATGAGCAAGCCTGAGTTACGCCGTCGCTACGCCAACGGACTCGACGCACTGATGTGGGGGACCGACTACCCGCATCCCGAGGGAACCTGGCCCAACACGGCGACGCGCCTGGCGACCGACTTCCAGACGATCCCGGTGGAGGAGACCCGGTTGCTTCTGGGGCTCAACGCGATCCGTTGCTACGACCTGGATCGCGACGCGCTCACCGCCATCGCCGCCGACATCGGGCCGACCCCTGAGCAACTCAATCAGGATCTCGCGCTTCGGACTCCGCCGAACGCAATCCGCGAAGCCCGCTTCTGGTTCGACGACTACGGCATCGAATGGAAGGGCTGAGAGGCTGCACATGACGGAATCACCACTCGAGATCAAGGGCATGGTGGCCGTCGTCACCGGCGGGGCCGGCGGCATCGGCCGCGGCATCGCCGGTGCACTGTTGCGCCATGGGGCCACCGTCGTCATTGCCGACGTCGAGCAGGGTGCGATCGACGCGACCATCGCCGACCTCTCATCACTCGGCTCGGTGTCGGGCCACCGCACCGACATCAGCGACGAGCATTCGGTCGCGGAACTTGCCGATGCGGTCTACGCAACCCACGGCCGATGCAATCTGCTCTACAACAACGCCGGTGTCACCTCGGGCGGGGGCGGGAAGCCGTGGCAGCAGGAACCCAACGACTGGCGGTGGTGCTTCGGCGTCAACGTGTTCGGCATGGCCTTCTGCATTTCCGAGTTCGTGCCCCGCATGATCGAAGGTGGGGAGCCCGGGCAGGTCGTCAATACGTCGTCAGGCGACGGCGGGTTCGCCCCGGTCCCGATTGCGTCCGTCTACGCGGCATCGAAGGCCGCGGTCAGCTGTTTCACCGAAGCACTCCATCACAACCTCGTATCGGAGAACACCGCGCTGCGCGCGTCGGTGTTCTATCCGTCGGGGGGGCTGCTGCGCACGGGGTTGTTCACCGCGAGTCGCAACCGGCCCGAGCACCTCCAACGCCAAGGCGAGGGGACCGGCCGTACCGGGATGACCTTCGATCAGATGAAGGACATGCTCGCAAAAGCCGGGCGGGATGTGACCGAGGCCGATCTCGACGAGCTCGGCGACTTCGTGGTGAACGAGACCGCGGCCCGCCGGTACATCATCGCCCGCGACCTCGACGACACCGTAGACCTGCTCCACCGTCGCGCCGATGCCATCGGCCTGCGGATGGTCCCGCCCCACCACGGAATGCCCACCTGAAGCACGAAAGGAAACTGGTACATGCCGCCCGGGTGAGTCATCGTGGGTTCCACCCGTCGATTCTCGGGACGTCGGAGCTCACCTCGTGAGACTCCTCAGTCTTCGAATGCCGGCGGTCGGTCTTCCTTGCGGGCTCGCACGGCCTCTTCGAAGTTCTTCGTGGTCAGCCGGACGAACAACTGGGTGTGGGTCTCCATCTCGATCGCGGCCCGCAGACTGCCCAGCTCGAGACCGGCCCACATCGCGCGTTTCGTGAGCGCGGTGCCCTGCGTGCTCCAGCCGTTGATCTGGTCGGCGAGATCCAACGCCTCGGTCAGCAGGTCCTCGTCGGGAACGACACGGGAGACGAGCCCGATCGCGGCCGCTTCGCGCGCGTCGACATCGCGGCCCGACAGCATGATCTCGAAGGCCCGCGACGAGCCGATGGCGCGGGGGAGCAGGAAGCTCAAGCCGAGTTCGGTGGCGGTCAGACCGTTGTTGATGCCGGCGGCGCGGAAGTAGGCCGACTCGCCGGCGAGGCGGATGTCGGCCCCGAGGGTGAGGCACATGCCTCCACCGATGGCCGCGCCGTTGATGGCACAGATCACCGGTTGGGGCATCCGCTGCATGGCGGGAACCAGATCGGCGAGCAGCGACATCGCCTTCGTCGCGATTCGGCTGAGGGTCAGCCCGTCGATGTTGGGCGGCGCACCGCCGTCGCTGCTCGTGTCGGCTCCGGAGCAGAAGCCTCGACCGGTGCCGGTGAGGATCACACAGGTGGTGTCGTTGTCTTCCCCCACTTCCGCGAAGGCCTCGTGCAGCGGAACCATGAGATGGAACGCCATCGAGTTCATGGTCTCGGGGCGATTGAGGGTGATCACCGTCGTGTGCGGGCGGGGCTTGTCGATGAGGACGAGATTGTCGGCGGCGGTCACTGTGAGGCATAGTAGCCAATGTGTCTCACAAGCCGTGGCCTCGCCATCCCGAGGAAGAACTGGCCGTCGACGACCTGCTCGATGCGGCCGGACGCGCCTTCGCCGAGTTCGGTGTGGCGAAGGCCACGATGACCGAAGTCGCCCGTCTCGCCGGCTGCTCCCGCGCCACGCTGTACCGGTACTTCCCCAACCAGTCGGCGTTGCATCTGGCGTTCGTGCACCGCGCCACCCTCCGGATCGCCCAGCACCTCGCGGGAGGTCGCGGTGCCGGATCGGCGAGTCCACTCGCGGACCGGATCCTCGCCGGGATCGCCGAAGTTCGGGCCGATCCGTTGCTCGCGGTCTGGTTCGAGCCGGAGAACATGGCGGTCCCGATGGCGGTCGGCCAGCGCTCCGATCTGCTGCGGGCGATGTCGGTGGGCGCCATCGACGAGACCGATCCGAACCCGCGTGCGCGCGACGAGATCGAGCGACGCGGCGAATGGCTGTTGCGTTCGATCGTGATGCTCCTGGCGATGCCGGGCCGGGACGACGCGGCCGAACGGGCGATGGTCGAATCGTTCATCGTTCCCGCACTCACGGCGGAACCTCTTTCGAGCAGGAGGCACCCATGACGGTCAGCTGCGAGAAGGTCGGGACCGAGTTCTTCGAGTCGGCGCCGACGTGCCATCGCGCAACGGTGGAGATCACCGCATCGTCCGAGCAGGTGTTCGCGGTGCTGCTCGACGCGGAAGCGTGGGTCCGGTGGGCGTGGCCCATCACCGCGGTCGAATGGACCTCCGGGTTCCCACTCGAGGTCGGCTCGACGCGAACCGTCCACATGCGCG
>JBDUBS010000605.1:0-3694 GCA_040003875.1 Acidimicrobiia bacterium
GTTCCGGGCTCTCCGGTGCTGGGGGTTCGGTGGGCTCCATGGACTCTCGCCTGCTCGGAAGTGACGACGGTCGAGGTTACCGATGCGCTTCCGGGCCTGTGATGCTCCGGGGTTCGGGGCGTGCGGGCCGGTACCCTGCACGCATGAGTGCGGTGAGAGTGCGCGCCGGCGGACCGCTCGCGGGCACGGTGAAGGTGTCCGGCGCCACCAAGAACTCGGGGTTGAAGCAACTCGCCGCCGCCCTGTTGGCGTCGGGGGTGACCCACGTGCGCAACCTCCCGCGGGTCCGGGACCTCGACGTGATGCTCGACGTCCTGCGCGCCGTCGGTGCCACGGTGGAATGGACCGGTGTCGATGAGTTGACGCTCGACACGAGCGGTCCGCTCCAGCCGGAGGCCCCCTACGAGCTGGTGCGCCTGATGCGCGCGTCGATCAACGTGCTGGGTCCGCTCGTCGCCCGATGTGGAGAGGCGCGGGTCGCGCTCCCCGGCGGCGACAACATCGGGAACCGCCGGCTCGACATGCACATCCGCGGACTCGAGTCGATGGGGGCCGACGTCGTGGTCGAGCACGGGTTCATCCACGCCCGCTGCAATGCGTTGTGCGGCGCTCGCATCGTCCTCGACTTCCCGAGCGTCGGTGCCACCGAGAACCTGCTCACCGCGGCGGTGCTCGCCAAGGGCGAGACCATCATCGAGAACGCGGCGCGCGAGCCCGAGATCACCGACCTCACCGCCTTCCTCAACCGGATGGGTGCGCACGTGATCGGCGCCGGCACCAGCACCATCACCATCGAGGGCGTGGACGAACTCGTCGCGGCCGACACCGAGATCATGGGCGACCGGATCGAGGCCGGGACGTTCCTCATGGCGTGCGGCATCGCCGGGGGCGAGGTGGAGCTGGTCGGGGTTCGGCTCGAACACCTCGAGATGGTGGCGATGAAGCTCGGTGACATGGGCATGCGGGTCTCGTCGACGACCGACGGCATCTGGGTCCAGGCCAACGAACCGCTGCGCGCGATCGACATCCAGACCCTCCCGTACCCGGGTTTCGCCACCGATTTCATGCCGATGGCGGTGGCCCTGCTCGCAGTGAGCGAGGGGACCGGAATCGTCACCGAGAACGTGTTCGACAACCGGCTTTCCTTCGTCGGCGAGCTGGCACGGATGGGCGCCGACATCCGCCACGAGGGTCGCCACGCCGTGGTGCGAGGCCGGGCGCGCCTCTCGGGTGCGCCGGTGCGGGCGTTGGATGTGCGGGCGGGTGCTGCCCTCGCGCTGGCGGGGATGCGCACCGACGGCGAGACGATCGTCGACGACTGGGAGCACGTGGATCGGGGCTATCCGGACCTGCCGGGGGCACTGGCCGGCCTCGGCGCTGACATCGAGCGGGTGTGAGCGACAGGGAACAAGTCCGGTAACGTCGGCGTTCCTACCGTTCGGAGGTACAGGATGAGCACGGACACCCCAGTCGCCGAGACGCCAAACTCAAGCGCGATGGAAGCCGGAGTCTTGGAAGCGATCGACGCGATTCGTCCTGCCCTGCAGGCCGACGGCGGCGACATCGTGTTCAAGAACATCGACGACGGTGGTGTGGTCCACGTGGAACTTGTCGGCGCCTGCGGAACCTGTCCGGTCTCCACCATGACGCTCAAGGCGGGCGTCGAGCGCATCATCATGGACCGGGTGCCGGGTATCACCGAAGTCGTCAACGACTAAGCGCGTCGCAATGTCTCGTGATCCGGTCGCCCTGGTCGCGCGCGCTACTTCGGGTGAGCGTGGTGCGATCGCCAAGTTGATCACCATGGTCGAGACCGGCGGACCGGATGCCGCGATCGCCGGTGCGGCCCTCTACCCGCACACCGGCAACGCGTACACGGTGGGGCTCACCGGCGCGCCGGGTTCCGGCAAGTCGAGCCTGACCGACGCACTCATCGGTCGGATCCGTCAGGACGACCTCGAAGTGGGTGTCCTCGCCATCGACCCCACGAGTCCGTTCAGTGGCGGTGCGATCCTCGGCGATCGGGTGCGCATGCAGGACCACGCCACCGACCCGGGCGTCTACATCCGGTCGATGGCGACGCGTGGTCACCTCGGTGGTCTCGCCATCGCGACGCCGCGTGCGGCCCGCGTGCTCGACGCCGCGGGGAAGCCGTGGATCATCGTGGAGACCGTCGGCGTCGGCCAGGTCGAGGTGGAGATCGCGGGCGCGGCCGACACCACCGTGGTCGTGGTGAACCCTGGCTGGGGCGACGGAGTCCAGGCCAACAAGGCGGGGCTGCTCGAGATCGCCGACCTGTTCGTGGTGAACAAGGCCGACCGCGACGGTGTGGCCGAGACCGTGCGCGACCTCGACATGATGCTCGACCTCTCGGGTCACACCGACTGGCGCCCCAAGATCATCCAGGCCGTGGCCACTCGGGGCGAGGGCATCGACGAACTGTGGGACGCGATTCTCCAACATCGTGAGTTCCAAGCCGCCGATGGCCGGCTCGACCGCCGCCGGGCCGCGCGGCTCCGCGAGGAGCTGCGCTCGATCGTCATGGCCCGTCTGGCCGACCACGCCGCGGGTGCGTGCAGCGGGGAACGCTTCGAAGAGTTGCTCGCCGCGGTCACGCGTCGCGAACTGGACCCGCACGCGGCGGCTGCGCAGTTGCTCGACGCGCCCGAGGGCTGACCGCGCTCGGGGCGGTCCCTCTAAGGTCGGCGCCATGGCTGACGAACTGGTCCTGCGCGAATCGCTTCCCGACGGCGTGGTGGTGCTCCGCCTCAACGCGGGACCCATGAACCCGCTGTCGAACGCGTTGCTCGGCGCCATCGGCGAGGTCGCCGCGGAGCTCCGGGAGGACCCGGCCGTCAAGGCGGTCGTGGTGTTCGGGAGCGAGAAGGCGCTGGCAGCAGGGGCCGACATCAAGGAGTTCGGCGACCAGGCCGCGGCGCGCACCATCGGCCTCGCGTTTCGGCGCGCGTTCGACGGCCTCGCCGCGATTCCGCGGCCGGTCATCGCCGGCGTCCGTGGCTTCGCCCTCGGCGGCGGCATGGAGTTGGCGCTCGCCTGCGACCTGCGCGTCGCGGCCGACACCGCCCGGTTCGGCCAGCCCGAGATCCTGCTCGGCATCATCCCGGGCGCCGGCGGCACGCAGCGCCTCGCGCGTCTCGTCGGTCCCGCTCGGGCCAAGGACCTGATCTGGAGCGGTCGCCAGGTGAAGGCGGAAGAGGCGCTCGCGATCGGGTTGGCCGACCGCATCGTCCCGGCCGCCGATCTGGAGGCCGCGACCGTCGACTGGGCGAGCGAACTCGCGCGGGGGCCAGTCGTCGCGATGGGGTTGGCCAAGGGTGTGATCGACGCCGGCCTCGACGGTTCGCTCGAGCGCGGTCTCGACCTCGAGGCCGACGCGTTCGTCGAGGTGTTCGGTACCGAAGACGCGGCCGCGGGCGTGGCGAGCTTCCTCGAGCACGGCCCGGGCAAGGCGCAGTTCTCGGGCCGGTAGCTCTCCGGTCGGCCGGCCGCGTCGATCGCGTCGGCGCGTCAGCCCATCGTCTTGGCGCCGTCGATCGCCTCGCGGATGATGTCGGCGTGGCCGGCGTGCTGTGCGGTCTCGGCGATGATGTGGAGCAGGGTGCGACGGGCCGACCACCGGGCGCCGGGCTCGAACCACGGCGCCTCGGGAAGTGCGTGGTCCGCGTCGAGGGTC
>JBDUBS010000486.1:0-3694 GCA_040003875.1 Acidimicrobiia bacterium
TGATCGACAAGGCCGCGGCGCGCATGCGCCGGAGGTCGGGCTTGCCGCTCCGCGTAGCGACAGCCTGGTCCTGGAGCTGCTGGTCCGAGGTGTAGGCGTGGACCGTGGTGATGAGGCCACGCTCGATGCCGAAGCTGTCGTGGAGCACCTTCGCGAGGGGCGCCAGGCAGTTGGTGGTGCAGGAGGCGTTCGAGATGACGGTGTGGGCCGACGGGTCGAAGTCGCCGTCGTTGACGCCCATGCAGATCATGGTGTCGGCGTCACCGCTGGGGGCGGAGATGACCACTCGCTTGGCGCCGCCGGCGAGGTGCTTGGCCGCATCGCCCCGGGCGGTGAACAGGCCGGTGGACTCGATGACGACGTCCACGCCGTTGTCGCCCCACGGGATCTGGTCGGGGTCACGCTGGTCGAGTTTCTTGATCTCGGTGCCGTCGATGGAGAACCCACCGTCGGTCTCGGCGACCTCGTTGGGCAGAATGCCGCCGACCGAGTCGTGCTTCAGCAGGAACGCCATGGTGTGCGAGTCGCCGAAGGGGTCGTTCACGGCCACCAACTCGACGTCGGCCGCGGCGCCGCGTGCCAGCAGCGCCCGAGTGAACGACCGACCGATGCGGCCGAAACCGTTGATGCCAACCCGTACCGTCATGACCTGACCCCTTCGTCTTCGGGCGTCATTGCCCGATCCAAGTTGCTCTCGACTTCACCGATCGCCCTCGACGACGGCCCGCGACTGCAGCAGTGCTGCGAGTACGGGCGCCAGTTTGGCCGGAACGTGCGCGCTCGCGTCGGGTCGGGCGACATCGGCGACCACGGGAGTGACCCCGAGGGCGGTGATCGCATCCGGATCGACGGCCAACCCACTGTTGGAGTCGACGATGTACCGGTCCACGCGAACCCCCGCATCGAGGACGGTGGCCAGGTGGTCTGCGGCGCTCAAACCCTCGGTTTCCGGGATTTGGGACGCCAGGTTGGAGATCTGGACGATCGCAGCCGGGGTGGCGGCGAGCGCCGCCTGCACCGCGGGGACCATGAGCGTCGGCATCAGGCTGGTGAAGAGGGACCCGGGTGCCAGGACGATCTGGTCGGCGGCTTCGATCGCCTCGGCGACGGCCGCCGGCGACGGTGCATCGGCCGGGACGAGGCTCACCCGCCGGATTCGGCGGCGCGAGTTCTGGATCGCCACCTGACCCGTGACCACCCCACCGTCGACTTCGGCTTCGAGGATCACCGGTCCGGCCGTGGCGGGAAGCACGCGCCCGACACTGCCCACGAGCCGCCCTGCCTCCGCGAGGGCGGTCTCCCAGTCGTTCGAAACGTCGGCCAACCCGACGAGGACGAGGTTGCCGAGTGCGTGGCCCTCGAGGTCGCCGGCCCCGAACCGGTATTCCATCGCCCGGGTGAACGGCGCGTCCGGGTCACCGAGCGCGACGAGACACTTTCGAAGGTCGCCCATCCCGAGGACACCGAGGTCTCGGCGGAGTCGACCGGTCGAGCCGCCGTCGTCCGCGACGCTCACGATCGCGGTGATGTCGAGCGCGTAATGCCGCACCGCGCGCAGCGTCATGGCGAGTCCGTGCCCGCCCCCGATTGCGACGATGTCGCACGACGTGATCGAGCCGGCCGATTCAGTCACGATCGACGTCGCGGTGACGCGTGTGCGGCCGGTAGCCGAGGTCGTCGAGCATGCGCGCCAACTGCTCGGCGATGGTCACGCTGCGGTGGCGGCCGCCGGTGCAGCCGACCGCGATCGACAGGTACGCCTTCCCCTCACGCTCGTAGGCGGGCAGCGTCAGCTCGAACAGTCGGCGCAACTGTTCGAGGTACGCCTTCGCGTCCGGCTGCGCCAGGACGTAGTCGCGAACTGGGGTGTCCCGACCGTCGAGCGGCCGGAGTTCGTCGACCCAGTGCGGGTTCGGGAGGAACCGACAGTCGAAGACGAGGTCGACGTCCAAGGGCAGGCCATGTTTGAACCCGAAACTCACGATGTCGACCTGAATCGACGAGGCCGACGCGTCGGTCGCGAAGATCGACACCAACCGGTCGCGGAGTTCGTGCACGTTGAGCATCGAAGTATCGATCACGACGTCGGCGCGACCCTTGAGCTCTTCCAGTAACGCCCGCTCCTTCTGGATTCCTTCGAGCAGGCGTTCGGCATCGGCCAGCGGGTGCGGCCGGCGGGACGCGTCGAACCGACGGATGAGCGCGTCGTCGGAGGCCTCGAGGAACAGGACACGGGTCCGGGCCCCGATCTCGCGCAGCTCCGCGAGCGCCTCGTCGAGGTCGGAGACGAACGATCCGGTCCGGACGTCGACACCGAACCCGTAGCGTTGGGGGCTGCTCCCGCCTCGTGCCAGCTCCGCCACCTTGCCGATGAGGGCCGGCGGGAGGTTGTCGATGACGAAGAAGCCGACGTCCTCGAGCACGTTGGCCGCAGTGGCCCGCCCGGCCCCCGACATCCCGGTGATCACGGTGACGTCGAGTCCCGACGAAGCGTCGGAGGTCGGGGAAAGCGTCATGACTTCGTCAATCGTACGCGCTGCGTACTGGGGAGGGGTTCGCCGTGAAGCTTGGCGAAGAGATCGGCCGCGACCGCGTCGGGCAGCCAGGTGAGTGCGGTCAGCGTCTCCTCGTCGGCTTCACGCAGCTTCTTCACGGAGCCGAAGTGCTTGATCAGCCGCGTGCGGCGCGTCGGGCCGAGGCCGGGTACCTCGTCGAGGACCGACGCGGTCATCTTCTTGTCGCGGAGACTGCGGTGATAGGTGATGGCAAAGCGGTGGGCCTCGTCCCGGACCTGTTGCAGCAGGTAGAGCGCCGGCGAATCGCGTGGGATGCGCACCGACTCCGACTCCCCCGGGCGGAACACCTCCTCGAAGCGCTTGGCGAGACCGACCACGCTGATCTCCTCGAGGCCGAGGTCCTCGAGCACGCGCATCGCCACCCCGAGCTGGCCCTTGCCGCCGTCGATCACGAGCAGGTTGGGTGGGTACGCGAACCGCTTCCCGGCCCGCGCCCCTTCGTCCCGTTCGTCGAGGTAGCGCCGGAACCGGCGGGTCAGGACCTCCTCCATGGCGGCGAAGTCGTCCTGGCCGTCCTGGTTGCGCACCTTGAAGCGCCGGTACTCGGAACGCTTCGGGATGCCGTCTTCGAGCACGGTCATCGACGCGACGATCTCGGTGCCCTGCAGGTTCGAGATGTCGAAGCACTCGATCCGCAACGGTGCTTCGGGCAGTCCGAGCGCCTCCTGCAGCGCGAGCAGCTCGCGGGCGCGGGCGTTGTGATCCGACGCCCGCTTGAGCTTGTGCCGCCCGAACGCCTCCTGCGCGTTCTTCGTCACCGTCTCCAGCAGCTGGCGCTTCGAGCCACGCATCGGAACCCGGATGCGGACCTTCGTCTCACGGGTCAGCGACAGGAACTCCTCGTACAGCGCGCGCTGCTCCGGCTCGACCGGGACGAGTACCTCACGCGGGACGTCGCCAGCTTCCGCGTCACCGTAGAGCTGCTCGAGGATCCGCGCGACGAGCTCGGGCGTGTCGACGTCCTCCACCTTGTCGACGACGAGACCCTTGCGACCGGTCACCCGACCGCGGCGGACGTAGAACACCTGCACCGACGCCTCGAGCTCGTCCTCGGCGAACCCGATGACGTCGAGGTTCTCGTCGATCGCACCGACCATCTGCTGGCGCTCGATGACCTT
>JBDUBS010000660.1:0-3689 GCA_040003875.1 Acidimicrobiia bacterium
ACGTGGGTGATGACCGCGTCGAGCACCGCGGCGGGTTGCTCCACTGTGGCCACATCGGCCCACACCGTGTCGGCGACCGTGAATCCGTCGCCCGCGAAGAGGAAGTCCATCTGATCGGCGAGCGCGACCAAGGTGCTCGCTCGTTCCTGACCGATCGTGACGGCAGCGTCGAGGAGGGTCTCGTCGAGACCGACGCCGTACCGGTCGTGCGCGAACGGGCGGATGCGATCGACGATGACATCGTGAGCCAGGCGCCGAATCCATTCGCCATTGATCCATTCGAGCTTCTTGTCGTCGAAGATCGCCGCCGAATGGGTGACGCGCGTCAGGGAGAACGCATCGACGATCTCGGCGCGGTCCATGACCTCACGGTCGTCGTCCGGCGCCCATCCGAGCAGCGCGAGGTAGTTGAACAGCGCTTCGGAGAGCACTCCGCGAGCGCGGAAGTCCTCGACGGCCACCGCGCCGTGACGCTTCGAGAGCTTCGCCCGGTCCGCTTGGAGGATGAGCGGCAGGTGCGCGTAGAGCGGAACCTGGTCGCTCCCGAGCGCGCGTCGGATCGCCAGCACCCGGTGGGTGGTGTCGATGAGGTCCTCGCCGCGCACCACATGGGTGATGCCCATCTCGAGATCGTCGACGGCGTTGGCGAGGAAGAACAACGGTGACCCGTCCGATCGCACGATGACGAAGTCGGAGATCGTCGACCACTCCACCGTCACTTCGCCCCGCACGACATCGGTGAACGTGCTCGGCCCGGAGTCGGGGGTCCGGAACCGGACGGTACGGGGCCGGCCCTCAGCGGCGAGCCGCGCGCGATCGTCGGCGGACAGGT
Organism: Acidimicrobiia bacterium; assembly: GCA_040003875.1. Classification (GTDB taxonomy): domain Bacteria; phylum Actinomycetota; class Acidimicrobiia; order IMCC26256; family JAENVU01; genus JAENVU01. Next base: position 833 of record JBDUBS010000660.1, read on the forward strand.
CGCGACCGCGTCCGTCGTACCCGGGCGCAAGACCAGCCGCCTTCCGCGCCGCGTGCATTTCGTCGAGTTCCTCGGGGGTGTCGAAGCACTCGTATGCGGCTCCGGAGGCGAGGAGGCGGTCGGCGGCCGCGAGGTAGACGTCGATCCGCTCCGACTGGCGCCACGGCGTCTCGTCCCAGTCCAGGCCCAGCCAGCGCAGCGTGTCGCCGATCGCGTCGACCCACTCCTCACGCGTGCGCGAGACGTCCGTGTCCTCGATACGGACGAGAAAGGTGCCGCCTTCGTGGCGGGCGAACAACCAGTTGAAGAGCGCGGTGCGGGCGCTGCCGACGTGAAGCTCTCCGCTCGGAGCCGGTGAGAACCGGACCCGAACCGTCACGCGTTCGGCGGTGACACAGGTCCGGCAGCCAGTGCGGCTCGGATCTCGGCCAGGTGGTCGGACAGCTCGGCAATCGGGGTCCGGAGAGCTTCCGCACTCACGGTGTCGGCGATGCGGCGACGCGACACGTAGTCGTGCTCGACGCCGCGCACCAGGTCCGGTCGCCACTGCCGCACATCGGCGGACACCGTGCCCGAGTACCCGAGCAGCTCGGTCGCGAAGTCGACGTCGATCATCGTCGGAGCCCGTCCGAAGGATGCCGACCGCTTCATGGCGAGTTCGGCCACCACCGCAATCGCGTCCTCCGCATGCTCACCCGGCTCCAAGCGGAAGCGATCACAGGCCCGGCGGGCCAGCGTCAACGCGAACCCGACGTTCGGGCCCGGTGAACCGGCCAAGGCGTCCGACGGCAGCCGCGCCTCGTTGTCACCGGGACGATCGGCCCGCCAGCTCCGTGCCGCCGGCATGTGCACCCCCGTCGCGAAGTTCTGCTTCTGACGGGGTCGCTCCTGGCGAGGGATGGGGACGTACGGATCGGTCGGCACAGCTGATGGTTACCCGCGGATCTCGGCGCGGAGCAAGCCGTAGACGATCGAATCCGCCAGTGCCTGCCAACTCGCCTCGATGATGTTCTCGCTCACACCGATCGTGGTCCATGACTCCTCGCCGTCGGTGCTGTCGAGCAGGACCCGGGTGATCGCGCCCGTCCCCTTCTGGGTGTCGAGGACGCGGACCTTGTAGTCGGTGAGGTGGAGCCGGTCGATTGCGGGGTACCGGCCGGCGAGGGCCGCGCGCAGCGCCCGGTCCAGCGCGTTGACCGGACCGTTGCCCTCCTCGGTCGCGATCAGCCGGTCGTCCCCGACCCGGACCTTGATGGTCGCCTCGGTGAGCACACCGTCGGGCGCTTCGCCTGCGGTGGTCGTCGGACTCGCGTCGTCCGTGATGACCCGGAACGACTCCACGGCGAACCAGTGCTGCTCCCACCCGGTCGCCCGGCGCATCAGCAGTTCCAACGACGCATCCGCGACCTCGAAGTGGTACCCCTCGTGCTCGAGATGCTTGAGGGTGTCGACCACCACGTTGATGGTCGGTCCGTCGAGTTCGAGCCCGAGTTCCTTCGCCTTGAGTTGGACCGTGGACTTCCCCGCGAGTTCCGACATCACGAAGCGCGTGCCGTTGCCGACGGTGTCCGGCGGGATGTGTTCGTAGGCATCGGGTCGCTTGATGATCGCACTGACGTGGAGTCCGGCCTTGTGTGCGAACGCTGAGGTCCCGACGTACGCGGCCTGAGGATTCAGCGACATGTTCACCAGTTCGGCCACGTGGTGCGCGACGGGAGTGAGCCGTTCCATCCGTTCGGGCGGCAATGTCTCGATCCCCATCTTGAGGGTGAGGTTCGGGATGATCGTCGTGAGGTTGCAGTTGCCGGTGCGTTCGCCGTACCCGTTGATGGTGCCCTGCACCTGCGTGGCACCACCGAGGACTCCGGCGAGCGCATTCGCCACTCCGCAACCGGTGTCGTCGTGCAGATGCACTCCGATGTTCACGTCGGCGCCCACGTACCCGACCACCGCGCGGACGGTCCTCTCCACCTCGTGCGGCAGGCTCCCGCCGTTCGTGTCGCAGAGCACGAGGCAATCGACGCCCGCCTGGACCGCACCTTCGAGGACCCGCAGGCTGAACTCCGGATTGCGCTTGAACCCGTCGAAGAAGTGCTCGGCGTCGAACAACACTTCGCGTCCGAGCCCCTTCAGGTACTCGACGGAGTCGGCGACCATCGCCACACCCTCGTCGAGAGTGGTCCCGAGCGCCTCGACGACGTGGTAGTCCCAGGTTTTCCCCACGATGCACACCGTGCCGGTATTCGCCTCGACGAGATGGCGCAGGGTGTCGTCGGAATCGACCCGACCCTTGACGCGTCGCGTCATCCCGAACGCAACCAGGGTGCTGCGTTCGAGATGCAGTTCCTGCTGCGCCCGACGGAAGAACTCGTCGTCTTTCGGATTGGCTCCGGGCCAGCCGGCCTCGATGTAGTCGACACCGAGCCAGTCGAGTTGCTCGGCGATCCGCAGCTTGTCGTCGACCGTCAGGGAGATGCCCTCGAGCTGCGAACCGTCGCGCAACGTCGTGTCGTAGATCTGGACTCGCGCTGGGAGCGTCAGGGGGGTCGGGTCACTCGTCGACATGCTCACACCAGCTCTTGTACGCATCGGTCTGCCCCCGGACCGCCTTGGCGTATTCGGTCGCGATGATCTGGGTCATCGGGCCGGGACACGGGATCGTACGGTCGTCGACCGAGTTCACCGCGCTCACTTCGGCCGCGGTCCCACACACGAACATCTCTTCGGCGACGTAGAGGTCGCTACGCGTGAGCTGGCCGACCCGCACCTCGAACCCGTGATCCCGGGCGATCGTCATCACCGAGTCCTGGGTGATGCCCTCGAGCGCGCCGGCCGAGATCGGCGGGGTGATCAGCAC